>JBNMOX010000025.1:0-9051 GCA_051275835.1 Patiriisocius sp. | reverse complement strand
TAATTCCGCCACCAAACGTCACAGGGGTGCTGCATATGGGGCATATGTTGAATAATACTATACAGGATGTGTTGATACGTCGCGCGCGATTAAAAGGCCTTAACGCTTGTTGGGTACCGGGTACAGATCATGCTAGTATTGCCACCGAGGCAAAGGTAGTTGCAAAACTTAAAGAACAAGGTATAGAGAAGTCAGATTTAACAAGAGATGAGTTTTTAAAACACGCTTGGGATTGGACTGAAGAATACGGTGGTGTTATATTGGAACAGCTAAAAAAATTAGGGGCTTCTTGTGATTGGGAACGTACAAAATTCACATTAGACCCAGCCATGTCTGAGCAGGTAATCAAGAGTTTTGTAGATCTCTACAATAAAGGCTTGATTTATCGTGGCTACCGCATGATAAACTGGGACCCTGAAGCAAAAACAACCTTGAGTGATGAAGAGGTTAATTATGTAGAGAAGCAAGGTAACTTATATTATATAGCCTATAAAATTGAAGGTAGCGATGAAACATTAACCATAGCCACTACGCGTCCAGAAACTATTTTTGGAGATACAGCCATTTGTATTAACCCTAATGATGAACGTTTTTCACATTTAAAAGGCAAAAAAGCTATTGTACCAATTTGTAATAGAGTGATTCCTATTATTGAAGATGCCTATGTAGATATTGCCTTTGGAACGGGTTGCCTAAAAGTAACACCTGCCCACGATGAAAATGATAAAATGTTGGGAGATAAGCATAAGCTTGACGTTGTAGATATCTTTCATGAAGATGCTAGTCTCAATACTTTTGGCTTGCATTATGAAGGGAAAGATCGTTTTGTGGTGCGTAAGGAAATTTCAGTAGAACTAGAGCAAATGGGTGCTTTGATAAAAATAGAGCAGCATCTTAATAAAGTAGGGACTAGCGAACGTACCAAAGCAGTTATTGAACCTCGTTTGAGTGATCAGTGGTTTTTGAAAATGAAAGATTTGGTAAAACCTGCCATTAAAGCGGTACTTGAAGAAGATGATGTAGTATTACACCCAAAGAAGTTTGAAAATACCTACCGTCACTGGCTGACTAATATACGTGACTGGAATATATCCCGTCAATTATGGTGGGGACAGCAAATTCCCGCCTATTTCTATGGGGATGGAAAAGAAGATTTTGTAGTAGCAGAAACGTTAGAAGATGCTTTGGTGTTAGCAAAAGAAAGGACAGGAAATACAACATTACTAACAAAAGACTTACGTCAAGATCCTGATGCATTGGATACTTGGTTTTCTTCTTGGTTATGGCCTATGAGTGTTTTTGATGGCTTAAACACACCAGAAAATGAAGAGTTTAACTATTACTATCCAACCAACGATTTGGTAACGGGTCCAGATATATTGTTTTTCTGGGTAGCACGTATGATTATTGCTGGATATGAGTATACTGGAAAACGCCCTTTTAAAAATGTATACTTAACAGGTTTGGTACGTGATAAGCAACGTCGCAAAATGAGTAAATCTTTAGGAAACTCTCCGGATGCTCTAAAACTAATAGAAGAGTATAGTGCGGATGGTGTACGCGTAGGCTTATTGTTGAGTGCGCCTGCAGGAAATGATTTGATGTTTGATGAAGGACTTTGTCAGCAAGGAAAAGGATTTTCTAATAAAATATGGAATGCTTTTAAGTTAACCCAGTCTTGGGAATTAGATGCTACTATTGTGCAACCACAGTCTTCTAAAATAGCAATTGAATGGTATCAGTCTCGTTTACAACAGACCATGGTTGAGATAGAAGATCATTTCAGTAAATATAGAATAAGTGATGCCTTAATGGCGACGTATAAATTGGTTTGGGATGATTTCTGTGGATGGTTGTTGGAAATTGTAAAGCCAGCCTATCAAGCACCTATTGATACCCAAACGTATGATGCAGTAATTTCTATTTTTGAAGATAATTTACGTATCCTACATCCATTTATGCCCTTCTTAACAGAAGAGCTGTGGCAAACCATTGCAGTGAGAACTCCAGATGATGCATTGATTGTAAATCACCTGCCGCTTGCTACTACCATAGACAGGCAGTTACTGGCTAATTTCGATTTTGCTTCTGAGGTAGTTTCTGGTATTCGAACAATTAGAAAAGAGAAAAACATTGCGTTTAAGGATGCTATTGCGCTTTCGGTGCTAGATACTGAAAAAGCAAACAATCAATTTGATGCCGTAATTATTAAACTCGGAAATATTGACAAGATGAATAGGGTAACAGCTGCTGTAGAAGGAGCGTTAACGTTTAGAGTGAAGTCCAATGAGTATTTTATCCCTATGGAGGGTGCTATTAATATTGAAGAAGAAATAGAAAAGCTTGAAGAAGAGTTAAAGTATACGAAAGGTTTTTTAAGAAGTGTACAGGGAAAATTGAAAAATCAAAAGTTTGTAAGTGGCGCACCTGAACAAGTTGTTGCTAATGAACGCAAAAAAGAAGCCGATGCCTTGGCTAAGATAGAGACTATTGAAGCTTCCCTTAAGAGTCTTAAATAGAAGTTGGGTGCTAGCTTCTAGCTATTGGTAAAAACAAAACTCTTATATTAAACGTCTTCTAGAGAGATGGCATTAGTATGAGGGTTTTATTGTATTGTTTATTTTGAATACGGTGCACCTTGTATTTATGTTACACTCTTTTTTCTCTGAATAAATATGGTGAAACGGCTTAATCTCTTATTTCCGATATAGAAAATAATGTTTAGCTGTGTCAATATACTCTAGTTTTGCTTCATCTTCAGTGATATGTTGAGCTTGAAAGAGTGCGTTTGTTTTAAAGGCAGAAATTAATTTTTCCTTACTACTATTAGGATTGTGAGGTGAGTTTGTAGCACGTTTGTAGTAGGCGTAGAGTTTGAGTAGTGTATCTGCAGGGAAGGGCTCTTGATGGTTGTTTACACTGTCAACAGCTTTTTTAAATGCTATGTCTATTTCCTGCGGTGTCATTGGGTGTGTTGGTTTAGTTTATTTTGATGCAAGTACAGAGATACCTCCTTTTACAACATCGTTGAGTCCTACTTCAAGTTTTGTTCCAATGGGTAAAAATACATCTACACGAGATCCAAATTTAATAAAACCACTTTCACTTGCCTGTGTTATTTGTTGTCCTTTTTTGGCATAATTTACAATACGTCTTGCTAGGGCACCTGCAATTTGGCGATGTAGCACATTTCCAAAGTTTTTAGATTGTACTACAACTGTAGTACGTTCGTTTTCTTCACTAGATTTTGGATGCCATGCTACCAAAAATTTTCCTGGATGATATTTGCTAAACACTACATCTCCCGCTACAGGATAACGTGTTACGTGTACGTTTATGGGTGACATAAAAACAGAAATCTGTAGTCTTTTTTCATTATAAAATTCTTTTTCAAAAACCTCTTCAATGACTACTACTTTTCCATCTACAGGAGATACTACGTGATCTTCGTTAAGATTAAATTTTCTTTTTGGGTTCCTGAAAAATTGTAATACAAGCACAAGCATAACGATAGCTAGTATCATGATGGCGCTACGTAAATAGTTGTTCGCTATAAAATAATCTGAAACCAAACTCGTGGCTACTACGATAAACAATGTGATTAAAATAATCTTGTGACCTTCTTTATGAAACATGTGTTACAATTTCTAAAAATGCATAAATAAATGGGCTGGTATAAATAATACTATCCAGTCTGTCATATAGTCCCCCGTGTCCTGGCATTATGGTTCCGCTATCTTTTACGCCAGCTTGACGTTTGTATTTGGATTGCACCAAATCTCCAATGGTTCCAAACAATGAAGCAATTACAGCAAGTGCTAACCAAATAAGGACGTTGTATATATTCGTCACTTTAAAGATAATAAATCCTGCAATGATAGCGCCTATAAGACCGCCAAAAAACCCTTCAATTGTTTTTTTTGGTGAGATACGTTCTAGTAATTTGTGTTTTCCAAATGACTTTCCGATAACATAAGCACAGGTGTCATTAGACCAAATTAACACAAATACACCCACAATGATTTCGGGCATAAATATACCATTAGAAAATGGAATGAGTGTTAGAAAGACAAAACCGCTAAGGATGTAAAATAGGGTAGGGATGTAGTTCCTGTTTTTAAATATAGGTGGTTTTTGTGTTGTAAATAGATCTTTTGCTAAGAGTAATGCGACCAATAATGAACAGGCTAGATACATGTACACTATAGTTATTTCATACACATGATAACTTAAAAGGTACAATGCTGCTGGAAACAGCAGGTATGGAATAAAAGATTTGAGATGAATGAGTTTTTTAAATTCAATAAGAGTTAATAGTCCTAGAACTAAGAAAAGACCCATGAATAGTTCCCGAGAGGTGTACATGGAAAAAATAACTATAAGGATGTATAAAATCCCTGATATAGTTCGTACAATAATTTCTCTCATATTTATAGTCTTCTATAGGTCTTCTAGAAGGAGCAAATATAAGTTTTTTGTACTACTTCCATAACTCATAAAATCCTTTTCTTTTTCGGTTTCAAAGTCTTGAATTGTGGTGATGTTACTAGGAATGAATTTGCCGCCGGTATTTTTGATGATACGTAATCCTTCGCTGATATTTTCTACAAATTGGCTTGTAGTGGCAAAAATGATAATGTTTGCTGGAAATTCATGTAGTTTCTTCTCTTTGATTTGATTTGAAGAAAGTAAGATAGACCCGTTATTTGAAATTAAAGATTCGCAGGTTGTTAAGAAAAAAGTTGCAGAAGTATTTTTTGTATAGCTTAAGTTGTATCCATTAAACTTTTGAGAAAGCATATCGTTAATACAAAAAACTTCTTTTTCATACCAATCATTTTCTAGTAAGATGCTGTCAAAGGCTTCGTTGATTTCTTGAGAATTTATACAGTATAAAAACTTACCTCCGTTTTTTCTGAAATTGTAGGTGAATTTTTCATCAATAGGTAGTTTTTCTTCGGGGTAATGTTTTCCGCGCTCACTGGTTATGCCTCTTAATTCGGGCTTGCTTTTAGTGCGGAATTTTCCTTTTAAAAGTCTTTTAAAGAGACTCATGGATAGGGATTGTGAGTGATTTAATTTCTATTAAATCAAATATAGTGAAAATCTCCTCAACGTATGCCTACATTAAAACTAATATTTACTCCAATACAGGTAAAGCCTTTAGTTTTAGCTGGTCGCTATTTCTGAGTCTTCTTTGTTATTGTCTACAATCTCGCTGATAGATTTTTCAAAAGGTCTTTTTCCAAAGATAACTTCCAAGTTGTCTTTAAAAATAACTTCTTTATCTAGTAAAACATTAGCTAGCTCAGTAAGCTTAGCCTTATGTGATTCTAATAAATTTATAGCACGCTGGTATTGTTCTTCAATAATATTTGATATTTCTTTATCAATTAACTCAGCTGTCTTTTCACTATATGGCTTGCTAAAATTGTATTCAGATTCTCCACTGGAATCATAATAAGTTAAGTTTCCAACTTTTTCGTTAAGACCGTATATGGTAACCATAGCGCGGGCTTGTTTTGTAACTTTTTCAAGGTCACTTAGTGCTCCTGTAGAAATTTTATTGAATATCACTTTCTCTGCGGCTCTACCACCAAGGGTTGCACACATTTCATCTAGCATTTGTTCTGGACGAACAATAAGGCGTTCTTCCGGAAGATACCAAGCAGCTCCTAAAGATTGTCCTCTAGGTACAATAGTTACTTTAACCAAAGGTGCTGCATGCTCCAACATCCAACTCACTGTTGCGTGACCTGCTTCATGATAAGCAATAGCTTCTTTTTCGGCTGGGGTGATTATTTTGTTTTTCTTCTCTAATCCACCTACAATTCTATCTACAGCATCTAAGAAATCTTGTTTGCCTACTGCTTTCTTTTCGTGTCTAGCTGCAATTAATGCTGCTTCATTACATACATTGGCAATATCTGCACCAGAGAATCCAGGTGTTTGCTTTGATAAGAAATCTGTGTCTAGTCCTTCTTCCTTTTTTAAAGGACGTAAGTGTACTTCAAAAATTTCTTTACGTTCTCTAACGTCAGGTAAGTCTACATAAATTTGTCTATCAAAACGTCCTGCACGCATCAGAGCTTTGTCTAAAACGTCTGCACGGTTCGTAGCAGCAATAACAATTACGTTAGTGCTAGTTCCAAAACCATCCATCTCTGTAAGAAGTTGGTTTAAGGTGTTTTCACGCTCATCATTAGATCCTGAAAAATTACTTTTTCCACGGGCACGTCCAATAGCGTCAATTTCATCAATAAAGATAATGGAAGGAGATTTTTCTTTCGCTTGTTTAAATAAGTCACGTACTCTAGATGCTCCAACACCTACAAACATTTCAACAAAATCTGAACCAGATAAAGAGAAGAAAGGCACTTTGGCTTCTCCTGCTACAGCACGAGCTAACAATGTTTTTCCTGTTCCTGGAGGTCCTACTAATAAAGCTCCTTTAGGGATTTTACCACCTAATGATGTGTATTTGTCTGGGAATTTAAGGAAATCTACAATTTCTTGAACTTCTTCTTTAGCGCCTTCAAGACCTGCTACATCTTTAAAAGATGTTTTTACATCCATCTTTTCGTCAAATAGCTTAGCTTTAGATTTTCCAATATTAAATATTTGACCACCAGCACCACCGCCACCAGCACCACCAGACATACGTCTCATGATAAAAATCCAAATTCCAATAATAACTATAAAAGGTAATAGTCCAACGATAACATCTCCCCAAAGGTTCGACTCTGTATTAAAAGTAATTTGGGTATCTAAGTTGTTTTCTTCCTTTATGATTTTAAAATCTTTTTCGAAATTTTGAAGATCACCTAATTCAAATTCATAGGTAGCATCGTTTGCGCCTGGAGCTAGAAACCCTTTGGGTTTATTCTTAATATGAACCTCTTGTGATTTAGCTTCTTGCGTTAAATAAACTTTGGCTATTTTTCTATTTACAACCTCTACTTTTTGAACATCTCCTTGTTTTAGGTAATTTTCAAATTCTGCTTGGCTTGTTTTATTAATTTGAGACCAATTGCTTCCTCCAGAAAATTGGAGCGCAAGAAAAATCACAAAAATAGATCCATAGATCCAATACGGACTAAACTTTGGTTTTTTTAAGTCAGGTTTTTTGTCCTTTTTGTCTTTAGAATTTTTTGTATCTTTTGCCATGAGGCTTTATTGTTTTTTTAATGAGAAGTTTCAATTTTCACAGACTTTGCATCACCCCATAGGCCTTCAATGTCATAAAAATCTCTAATGTGTTTTTGAAAAACGTGAACAACAACATGAACATAGTCCATTAAAATCCATTCCGAATTTTCACCGCCTTCAATGTGCCATGCTTTTTCTTTAAGAGCTTTGCTTACCGTTTTTTGAATAGAACTTACTATAGCATTTACCTGTGTGTTGGATGTACCATTACAAATCACAAAATAATCTGTAACTGTATTTTCAATTTCTCTCAAGTCAAGAATTTCGATATCTTGCCCTTTTACTTCTTCAATTCCTCTAATGATATTTGTAATAAGAAGATCTGTGTTTTTTTCTTTCTTAGCCATTCAACCTTTTCGTTTGTGCAAAGTTATTACTTTTTGTTTGTTAATAGTATTTTGCATCTATAATAAAATCTTAAATTGTCACCTGTGAACATAATCAAACTTAGTGCCACCCCATCAACCAATACCTACTTAAAAGTCTTGGCCAAGACTTGTGTCTTGAAAGACTATACAATAGTTGTTACTGATAGTCAAACAAAAGGGCGTGGGCAGTTGGAGGCACTTTGGCAATCTCAACCCAACAATAGCCTAACCTTAAGCGTTTTTAAACGTTTTAATGCGCTTCCTGTTTCACAACAATGGTATGTTTCTATGGCAGTTTCTTTGGGTGTTTCTGAAATGTTAAAGACTCTGAAAATTCCTGAAACAAGTATAAAATGGCCAAACGACATTATGTCACGTGGTAAAAAATGTTGTGGTATATTAATTGAAAACACAGTTAAACGAAATCTTTTGGATACCTCGGTGATCGGTATAGGTTTAAATGTAAATGAACATCAATTTAAAAACCTACCACAGGCAACTTCCATGTATCTAGCTACTGAGAAATATTTTGATGTTTCCGAAGTACTTAGTGTGCTTTTAGGATGTCTGCAAAAACAGTTGAAGCGTATTGAAAACCAGGATTTTAAATCTATATCTCAAGAGTATAATCGCCAACTATTTAGATTAAATACGGTTGCTGTTTTTTCAAAGAAATCAGGACCTCCTTTTAATGCAATGATAAAAGGGGTAACTAAAGAAGGATTGCTTATGCTAGAAAACGAAGCAGAGCAGCTAGAAACATTTAATTTAAAAGAAATAAAATATTGCTTTTAAGCAGTTTCCAAATTGGATGAAAGGGTGTCGATAAATTTACCTACGGGTCCTTTTACCATCATAGCCATCATAGGATTAAAGTCTCCTTGGAATTGCATTTCAATGGCGGAAGTAGTGGCGTCAATTACATCAATATTTCCTATCAAGGTAAATGGAACTTTGTCACTTATAGCGCCTAATGTAATTTTGTAGGGGGCGACTATTTCTTTTACTTCAAGTGCAATTTCTGGCATTCCTTTTAGGGCGAAAATAAAAGCATCTTCACGTATTACCTCAAACTTGCTGATATTATCTGGCATGATATGCTCAAAGTTTTTCACATCACTTAGGTAAGCGCATAAGTCTGCGGCAGATTTTTGTACGGTAACTTTTTTACTATTTAATTCCATGAACGTTATTTTATGTTTCGTTTTATTTACCAGTCCAAGTAGCTGGGTTTTCTCTCCAAGCACTTAACAAAGTGTTTTCTTTCGCTGAAATAAAATTTGATTTTTCGGCATTTATTAATAAATGCTCATAATTACTTAGCGTATTCAGTGTGACATTGGCTTTTTTGAAATTTTCTTCTGCCACAGGAAAGCCATATGAAAAAATGGCAAGCATTCCTTTTACATTTAGGTTCGCTTCCCGCAATGCCTCTACTGCAAGTAAACTGCTTTTGCCAGTGCTTATTAAATCT
>JBNMOX010000024.1:0-9169 GCA_051275835.1 Patiriisocius sp. | reverse complement strand
AATACTCCTTTGATGATTTAGAAAACTTCACTATGACAGCTGGACTTCGCGCAGACGCACATAATTTGTTAGGTAATTTTGTAACACCTAGATTTCATGCACGATATACACCTTGGGATAAAGCAGCATTAAGAGGCTCTTTTGGTAGAGGGAAACGTAGTGCTACTATTTTTACAGAAAACCAATCACTCTTTGCAACTTCTCGATCCATTTTTATCTTGGATAATGATGGACCTATTTACGGTCTAGAGCCAGAAATTGCATGGAATTACGGAATTTCTTTTCTACAAGGATTTAATGTTTTTGATCGTAAGGGAGAAGTGAGTATTGATTTTTATAGAACAGATTTTCAAAACCAAGTGGTGGTAGATTGGGAAGACCCTAACCAGGTGCGTTTTTACAATGCTGAAAATGCAACCACTGCCAATAGTCTACAAATAGATGTTAGTTATACTATTTTAGAACATTTAGATTTTAGAACAGCGTATAAGTATTATGATGTGCAAACACAATATGCCTCTGGGAGAGCACGCAGACCCCTTACTCCAGAGCATCGTTTTTTTGCAAACCTATCTTATGAAACTCAAGTGAAAAAAGAGGCTCAGTGGAAGTTTGACGCAACTTTTAATTGGTTAAGTTCGCAACGCTTTCCAAGTACACAAAACAATACAGCTGCGTTTAGGTTGCCAGACAATAGTCCTTCGTTAGGGACAATAAATACACAGATTACGAAAGTGTTTAGTGCTGTATTTGAAATATATGTAGGAGGAGAGAATATTACAGATGAAAGACAAGACAATCCTATTTTGGATGCTGAAAACCCTTTTGGTTCAAATTTTGACACTACATTTGTATACGGCCCAATATTTGGAAGTAACTATTACGCAGGATTACGATATAAAATAAACTAAATTAAAATTTCACCCTATGAAAAATATACTAGTAGTATTAGTGCTTCTTATGGGAAGCACCGTTTTTGGACAACATAAAAATGCAAAAGCAATTATTCCGGTAGATGGAGTATGCGTCATGTGTAAAGATCGCATTGAAAAAGCTTCTATAAAAACAAAAGGCGTGAAGTCTGCTGTTTGGAATATAGAAACAAAAGAATTAAGTGTCATTTATGATGAACGAAAAACGACGTTAGCTACTATCAATGCTTCGGTTGCAAATGTTGGTCATGATACAGAACAGGTTAAGGCTACAGAAGAAGCTTACGCAAGTGTGCATCCTTGTTGTAAATATAGAGATGAAAAGGTGCAAGAAGATCATAATAAAGACAACTAGACTAGCAAACATAAAGTATGCAAAAGCCACTTTATTTGAGAGTGATTTTTGTATTTTTAGAGCATGCTATTAAAACCAAAAATATTATTGTACATTATAACAGTTGCTGTAATCGTTGCTGCTGTTGTTTGGGAGTATTACATGCAGCAATGGTTGTCTTATCAACCCGATGCCGGCGCTGATGTTATGAGGGTTGATCTCTTTGTAATCTGGCCAGTAGTGCTTACCTTGGTTGGAGTATCTTTATTTAGGATATTTGACAAGAAAAGATAAAAAAAAAGAGGCTGTACATTTGTGCAGCCTCTTTTTTATGTGAGTACCTTAAAGCAGGATATATTATTTATTTCCTGTTAAGTCTTGCTTTACAGCATCCACTGCTTTTTCAGCAGTATTTGTTGCGCTATCAACAGCTTTTTCAGCAGCATCTGTTGCGTTCTCAATTGCTTCTTCTGCAGCATCTGTTGCCTTGTCTACTGCTTCTCCTGCAGCTTCTTCTGCTTTGTCTATAGCTTCGCTTGCATCATCTGCAGCGTTTTCCATAGCATCTTTAGTTTTGTCTGTAGTTTCTCTACAAGAAGAAACAGAAATAATTAATGCCAAAGCGGCAAAGGTTGTGATTATTTTTTTCATGATAATGGTTTTTTGTTGAGTGCAAAATTAATGTTAAATTTAATATTTAATGTTTATAATTATTTTTTTTTCACTGCCGTGATACATTAAATCATTTTTTAGAATCTAAGGCTTTATTTTTTATTTAGTAATAGCTTCGGAAATACGACATGTTTGTGGAACTATTCCTTTTAATCGGAAATTTTCCGAATTAAATAATGGATATATTCCAAGAAATATTTATATTTGGATATGGATACAAAATTATCTATTGAAGCCCGACGTTTTAAAAAAGTGCGTGAAGAACAGCATCATACACAGCAGTCTTTTGCTGAAATTCTAAGAATTGGTGCAACTACAGCAGATATTGAACGTGGTAAAACCAAATTATCTGGAAAGGTAGTGATGGAATTATTACGCCAGTTTAATATTAATCCTTTGTGGTTATTTGGTGAAAGCTATAATAAGATTGTCAATATCAACGGAGGTGATGTGAGTCCTAAGGTAATTACCCTTGATGTGGATAAGAATGACACCATAGCTTTGGTAAATCAAAAAGCTGCTGCGGGATATCCACATAATATTCAAGATGTAGAGTGGTATGAAACCTTACCTGCGTTTAACATTCCATTACCTCAATATAGAAACGCTACCTATAGAGGATTCCAAGTAGAAGGAGATAGTATGTTGCCTAATATTAGACCCAACGAGTGGGTGCTAGGAAAAGCAGTACCCAGTATAACCGAAGCAAGTGATAGTAAAATATACATTGTAGTATTGCATGATTCTGTATTGGTTAAAAAATTACAAAAAGTTCCTAGCGCACCAGACCGTGTTCGTTTAATTTCATTAAATACGGAGTATATTCCTATCGATGTTGAAGTTAAAAACATCCAAGAACTATGGCTAGTTAATAGTAAACTTACCTTTGGTATAGATGAACCTAATGAGAGTTCCCTTTTAAGAGAATTACAGCAATCTATGGAAGAATTAAAGGGTCAGATTAATAGTTTGAATACTTAGTTTTTATTGTTTCTATGAGTTTTAAGCATCTTTATCAATTTCTATTTACACTTCAAAAAAATAATACGAAAGATTGGATGGACTCCAACCGTACCGAGTATCATAGGGTGCGTGATTTTTATATTGATTGGTTGAATACGATGAATCAAAAATTAGCAGGGATAGACCCAGACTATTTTGATACACCTGGTAAAAAAGCCATCAATCGTATTAATAATAACTTGATGTTTCATCCAAATAAACCTGTTTATAAAGATCATTTTGGAGCAGGCCTTGATCAAATAAGCAAACAAGGGGACTTTTATATACAAATTGGTTGTACAGAAAACTTTATTGGAGGAGGCTATTGGCATCCTTCCTCTACAATTTTAAAAAGCATTCGTGATGCAATAGATTATAATGGCGAGGAACTAAAAGCCATTCTAAATACCAAATCTTTTAAAAATACCTTTGATGGTTTGATTCCAGATGTGTCTTTAAAAACAGCGCCAAGAGGCTATTCTCAAGAGCATGTACATATAGATTTACTGCGAAGAAAATCATTTGCAGTAGGAAACAAATTCACCAAGGCTGAGGTGTTAGCTCCAGATTTTGATGCCACAGTAATTCATGTATATAAAGAGCTGTTGCCTTTTAGGCGGTATTTAAATGAAGCAGTTTCGGTTTAGTTTTTTACAAAAAAATTAGTTGGTTTTATCTTTGGATAGATACTCCATTACAATTTTTGTGGCACCTGTATTACTGTTTATAAAATGCCCGCAAATCATTCCTGTTTTATTTCTGAAATTTGAATCGTTCACTAATTTGGTGAGCATATCACTGCAGTCTTTGCTGCTATCTATTGAAAATAATCCAGCCAATGACCGCAGTCTTATCGCTTCTGGAAAATTACTATAGTTTTTACCAATAACGATTGGAATTCCAAAAGTGGCGGGTTCTAAAATATTATGTAATCCCGTAGTACCCATAGCTCCTCCCACGTAGGCAATATCTGCGTAGCTATATATTTTTGTAAGCAAACCTATGGTGTCAATGATAAATACCTGCGCGTTTTCAATAAGGTCCTCCTGTTCTTCAGTAATTGTTTCGGAATATAATACTGTTTGTTTATTGAGCTTTTCTTTGAATACCGATATTTTTGCTGCATTTATATTATGAGGTGCTACAATAAATTTAACATGCTTTGGTGCCTGGTTCATATAGGCTATCAAAACCGCCTCATCTTCTGGCCAAGTACTTCCACAAACGACACATAGACTATCTCCCTTAAACCTCGCTATAAAGTCTAGCGTATTATCCATTTCAATTTGCTGTGACACTCTATCATATCGAGTATCACCACTTACTGTCGCGTTGGTGTAGCCAATCTCTCCTATGAATTCTTTTGACTGTTGATTTTGCAAGAAGAAGTGATTAAATGTAGCTAACGCTTTACGCATAAAATTCCCATAGGTTTTAAAGAAAATGTGATCTTTTCTAAAAACACCCGAAATTAATAGTGTTTTAATTTCTTGCTGTTTAAGCTCTTTTAAGTATTCTGGCCAAAACTCATATTTTACAAAAAACACAAGGGATGGATGTACCGCTTGTATAAACTTTTTTGCATTTCTTTTGGTATCCATAGGGAGGTACACAACCACATCTGCTAGTGGGGTTTTCTTTTTGTTTTCATATCCTGAGGGAGAGAAAAAACTCACTACAATTTTATGATTTGGATGCTGTTTTTTTACGGCTTCTATAATGGGAACTCCTTGTTCAAATTCTCCTAAAGAGGCACAATGAAACCAAATAGTTTTGTCTAAGGGATAAATATTTTGTTTTAAAAGTTGAAAAGTTTGTTCCCTTCCACGAACAAAGAGTTTCAGTTTTTTACTGAAATGTTGGGCAATAGATAATATGCCAATAGTTAGATATATACCTATGTTATAGAGAATACTCATAGAGTGCTAAAGTACAAAATTGAATTTTCAGAATATAGTGGGGATTTGTATTTTTAAATTGTTTGTTTCATTTTTTTTCAATATTGGTTTAGGATTGATGGAAGCTTCGGGCATTTTTGTATTTTTACATATCTTGAAATCATTTAAAATAGCATCTAATTTTGTTGTTCTTTAAAATTTCAGAAAGTATACTAATTTAATAAGTACCCTACCTTAAGGGCATTTTATGAGAAAAATACAAATGGTTGATCTTAAAGGTCAATATGCAGCAATAAAAGATAGGGTGAATGCTACGATACAAGAAGTAATTGATACTACAGCATTTATTAACGGGCCAGAGGTACATGCATTTCAAAAAGAATTAGAGGAATATCTAGATGTGAAACATGTTATCCCTTGTGCCAATGGTACAGATGCTTTGCAAATCGCTATGATGGGTTTGGGCTTACGGCCTGGAGATGAAATTATTACCGCAGATTTCACCTTTGCAGCAACGGTAGAAGTAATTGCATTGTTACAACTTACACCCGTATTGGTCGATGTAGATCCTATTAATTTTAATATTGATATTGCTGCTATTGAAAAAGCCATAACACCAAACACGAAAGCAATTATTCCAGTTCATTTATTTGGCCTGGCTGCCAATATGGATGAAGTGATGGCATTAGCAAACAAACACAATCTATTTGTTATTGAAGATAACGCACAAGGTATTGGAGCTACCTATACTTCTAAAGATGGTAGTAAAAAGATGACAGGCGGTATAGGTCATGTAGGTTCTACTTCTTTTTTCCCTTCAAAAAACTTGGGTTGTTATGGAGATGGTGGCGCTATTTTCACCAATGATGATGATTTAGCTCATGTTATACGAGGAATTGTAAATCATGGTATGTACAAAAGATATCACCATGATGTTGTAGGAGTTAATTCTAGATTAGATTCTATTCAAGCAGGCGTTTTAAGAGCAAAGCTACCAAAGCTTAATGAATATAATACAGCAAGAAGAAATGCTGCTAGGAAATATACCCAAGCATTTGTAGGGGTAGAAAATATCATTACGCCAACTGGGTTTTGTGATAGCGGGAATTCTATTTGTGATACTTGTGATTGTCATGTATTCCACCAATACACCCTGCAAATCAAAAATGCAGATAGAGATGCCTTAGTACAACACTTAAATGCAAACGATATTCCTTGTGGTGTATATTATCCAATACCCTTGCATTTGCAAAAAGCATATGCAGATACACGCTATAATGAAGCAGATTTCACAGTTACCAATAGGCTAATTAAAGAGGTGATTTCCTTACCTATGCACACAGAACTAGATGTTGACCAAATTGCTTTTATTACCAAAACAGTAATTGATTTTGTGACAAAATAAATAGTGTACTACACCTTAAATAATAAAAAGAGACTGTTTTTGAACAGTCTCTTTTTATATATAGGAACTAATAAAAACCGTTGACAACCCCTAAAAACAGTGTCCCCATACTGTTTTTGATTAGTCTGTGTATTGCCAACGGCAAAAACACATACTAGCCCTAGTAATAAGGCTAGTATTGGGTATTTTAAAATAAGGGTTAATTTTTAACGATTAACTTCTTAGTAACTCCAGTGTTATTAACTTTATACTTTACGAAATAGATGCCTTCGACTAAATTATCTTGTAAAGATATTTTATTGTTTACAGCATTAAATGTACCAACAAGATTTCCAAAGGCATTATATACCGTTACCTCGTTAATACTTTCATTTGAAACAAACTGCAGTGTCTCTCCCATTCTATATGGGTTTGGAAAAATAGATGTCTCTGTTAAGCTAATAGTACTTATATGGTTTTGATTGCCAGAACCTCCATCGTCACCACATGGTGCCACTAGTGGATTTAAATACACATATTGAATAGCTCCTGTGACGTTGTCTACATATTTAATCTTGAAAGGAATATAAAAACCATTTGGGTTTGCATTTCCATCGGCATTCAGTGCAAATTGAGAAGGCATTACTGCTGATCCACCTGCTGGTAAATTTCCAAAAGTACCTCCTGCTAATTGGATGCCACTAAAATAAGCGGGATTCCAGCTATAGGTCCCTGAAGCACTGTGATTAAATGGATTGCAAAGCTTTACACTAGAATTTACAATAATTGGGTATTGACCAGAAAGAGGACCATTATAGTCATTACACCAAATACTTTCTACTTCTTCTTCACATACTGGAGGATTTGTAGGTTCGCATCCACTTACTGTAAGATTTAAACATATTGTTTCAACACAAAGTGAATTAGCAAGTGTTTTTACAGTAGCGCATATTTGATAGGTGGCATCTTCATCAAATACATGGCCAGTAAATGAGTCATCACCATTAAAGGGTCCAAAAGTGAAAAGTTGATTGGTTGTGAGGTTTCTAATTTTCCATTCAAAACTGTAAAGGGAAGGGTTAGGGTTTATACCATTTACTTTGACAGACAGATTAATCCTACAATCGCTATCAACATTAAATTCTGAAAATTGTGGAAGAATTGGGTTATCACAGTTATTATCTATTGGACCAATATGAGGTCTAATAGGTTGATCTTGAGCTTGAGATGATAAAATAGAGCCTAGAGCTATCAATAGGATCAAGGCGAATTGTTTACTTGTTTTCATATTCTTAATTTTAAGATAAATTGTAAATTGTAAGTTTTAGGTATTACAACATGACCTTTTTGTTTGCGCAAAATAAAGTACTCTATGTACTAACTATTTATACGTTCGAAAAAGGAATGTATCTTACCCTACATTTTTTGAATTACCTGAATTTAGTTTCAAGTTTTATTGTAACTAGCTGTTTTTGTGTATTATGCAAACACTGATATTATTCTAAATGTAGAGATTAAAAACTGTTTTTAACTTTTTTATTTCTTTGAATAAAAATTGCAAATAGAAGAAGAAGGCATGATATAATTGATATTTTTAAAAATAAAGAAGAACTTGTATTTATACTATTGTTCTCGCCAAGTAATATATAGGAAGCCCAATAATGTGGAGAAATATCTGATAAGGAGTGCTTGTCTAAATACCTAAGTTTTGCTCTGTGTAATGCTTTTGATTTTGTTTGCCCCTCACTAATATTTTGATAAAAATAGCCAGCTATTTCTGCGGTAGATTTGTCATCAATACGCCACAGTGTAGAAATAACACTTTGTGAACCAGCATAAAAAAACCCTCTAGCTAAGCTCATAACACCTTCTCCTGTGGCTTGTTCGCCTAATGTTGTGTTGCATCCGCTTAAAAAAACTAAGCTTGCATCATTGGATGTAACATATAAATCTTCAAGTTCTAATTTTGTATCACTAAATGCTATCCAAGGGGATGTCCCGTCTCGTGCATCTGCGTGTGTAGCCAAATGCAATATGTTGTGTGTTGTAGAGGCATCTAGAAATTGTTGCTTTGTTGCAGTTGTACCGGTGTAAAAATCTCCTTTAAAATATTTTTTTATATTGTTTATTTCATGTTCACTGTAAACTAATTTAGGTAAGTGTAAGGGTTTAAAGTCTATGGGTGCCATCCCTAGAATTTTAGATTCTCTTATCTTACTTTTAGAGCTATTTACCTGAAAAGAATTACTATATGAATAACTAATTTCTGTTTGTTTGATTAAATAACTATTTGGCTCATTGGAAGTCATTAAAGCTTCAAAGGGTATAAAAGAAATGTAATTATCAGGTATAATAATCGCTTTTTTAGAATGTAATAAGGTTTTAATTTCTTCTGAAATAAAAAGTTGATTGTATATCGCTAGGCTAATTTCAGTGTAAGCCTCGATGTCTGCTTCGCTTTTGAAAGGAACTTTTAGAGTTTTTGATAATTTTGTAGTGTTTTCTTTTAATTTTTGAAGATTTTTTATCTCTTCAAACACAACTTTTGTTGGTGTTGTGATTAGGATATAGCCATTGTCTGCATTTGAATAAACACCATATTCATCATCTTCAGAAATATGAAATTGAATATTTACTTCATAATCTTTTAGTCTTTTTTGAATATCACCTATGGAAATAATGCTAGTTTTCTTAGCAATTACATAGTTTGGAAAAATCACTTTAATACTATCTTGAAATAGTTTTATTCTTTGTTTAACCAAAAGAATTTCTTGTGAAATGGTTACATCTTTAAGCTTCTTCTTTTGTTCTTTTTCAAGGGTTATTACTTTTTTCTTTAACAAAAGTTCCTGTTCAAGAACCTCTTTTGGGAATGCTGCAGATTGCTTATTCTGTTGCTTTTCTATTTCCGATGCAAGTAATAAGGCTTTATTTTTTTCCATAAAGA
>JBNMOX010000023.1:0-9443 GCA_051275835.1 Patiriisocius sp. | reverse complement strand
TATAGTTTTAGCATATTCATTTAGAGTCTTCATTATTGCTGGAGTAGGACGAGCCGGTTCTGGACATCCTTTCATAGCAACCGTACCTGCAACTGCTGGGCACTCATCGTCTTTGTCTAATACACCATCACCGTCAGTATCTGGCCATGGACATCCTTTGTTAGCTTTAGGACCAGCTACAGTAGGACAAGCGTCATCTGCATCAGTGATACCATCACCATCTGTGTCAGGACAACCGTTCATTGAAGCAAGACCAGCAACTGTAGGACAAGCATCTTTAGGATCTGAAATACCATCACCATCTGTATCAGGACAACCGTTGAATTCTGCAAGACCAGGTGTGTTAGGACAATCATCTTGTCTGTCTTCTATACCATCAAGGTCTGTGTCAGGACAACCGTTAAATTCTGCAAGACCAGGAGTCTCTGGACATTCATCATCAACATCATAGATACCATCTCCGTCAGTGTCTTTCCCACCAAACTTAAATAATACACCTAAAGAGTGTTGAAAATGCTTCGCTCCATAATCTTCGAAAGCGTGCTTATATGTAGATTGTGCGTTGATTGCTAAGTTTTCAGCAACCCAAAATTTAACACCAACTAATGCGTTAGCAGTACCAAATCCTATTTCGTCAACCCATGTGTAACCACCACCAACACCAAGTGAAGGATCTACCCAACCGTTTCCTAACATTTCTCTGAAACTATACTTAATTTCTCCGTCAAGTCCGTAATAGGTTAAATTATCTAGTTCAACATCACCAGCCTTTTCAAGTCTGTTAATTGTACCAACAGCAGCAAGTGTGAAACCACTACCTATGTATCTACCTACAGCTATTCTAGATACAGCCGGAAGAATATTCCAATGATCTTCTACGTTAAAATATTCTGAGAAAAGATTTCCATTTTGGCCGTCTTCACTACTTTGGCCGTCTCTAAGGCCTGCAGGAAATGTGTCAACTGCGTTTACACCAACCTCAATAGCCCAAGGATTGTTTTCGTCTTGAGCATTTGTTACGCCCATTACTAATAAAACTAGGGCAGTAACTAAGATACTGTTAAGATGTTTCATATTTGATTGTTTAATTTTTAAGTGTTAATTGAAGCAAAAGTAAGTTGTTAAAGTTTATTAACAAAAACAAATCTATTAAAATTTTAATGATTACAAAAAAAATCTAAGATATTATATCTCATTAGCCCTTATATTACATCAAGTTTTTTTCCAACTTTGATGAAAGCATTGATTGCTTTGTCTAAATGTTCTTTGGTATGAGCAGCAGATAACTGAACTCTAATTCTAGCTTTATCCCTTGGCACCACTGGGAAGAAAAAGCCTATAACATAAATTCCTTCCGCTAAGAGCATATTGGCCATGGTTTGTGATAATTTGGCATCATACAACATTACGGGAACAATAGCAGAGTCACCATCAACAATATCAAAACCTGCATCTTTTATTCCTTTTTTAAAATAATTGGTGTTTTTTTCAAGGGCATCTCTTAATGTAGTGTCATTCTTTAGCATTTCAAAAACCTTTATGGAGGCCCCAACAATTGCTGGCGCTAATGAATTTGAAAACAAATACGGACGAGAACGCTGTCTCAACAACTCAATAATTTCTTTTTTACCCGTAGTATATCCTCCCATGGCTCCTCCCATCGCTTTTCCAAGAGTACCTGTAATAATATCGATGCGCCCCATCACTCCTTTTTCTTCTAGTGTACCTCTACCCGTTTTGCCAATAAAACCAGTTGCGTGGCACTCGTCAATCATCACCATAGCGTCATAGGCATCTGCTAAATCACAAATCTTATCTAATGAAGCAACAATACCGTCCATAGAAAACACACCATCTGTAACAATGATTTTAAATCGAGCTCCATTCTCATTTGCTTCTTTAAGTCTTGCTTCAAGCTCCTCCATATTATTATTTGCATACCGGTACCGTGCAGCTTTACATAAACGTACCCCATCAATAATAGAAGCATGATTTAAAGAATCACTAATAATAGCATCTTCTTTTCCTAATAAAGGCTCAAAAACACCTCCATTGGCATCAAAGGCAGCAGCGTATAGAATGGTGTCTTCCGTACCATAAAAATCTGCAATTTTAGATTCCAACTCTTTATGAATGTCTTGCGTACCACAAATAAAACGTACCGATGACATTCCAAAACCATGCGTATCCATAGCATCTTTAGCTGCTTGCACAACATCTGGATGAGATGATAGCCCTAAATAATTATTGGCGCAAAAATTTAACACTTTCTCTCCAGTATTAATGGTTATTTCTGCTCCCTGTGGTGAGGTAATAATACGTTCACTTTTAAAAAGACCATTGTCTTTTATATCTTGAATTTCCTGCTGTAAATGCGCTTTAATTTTTCCGTACATACTGGTTTTTACTATGATTTTTTAAAAATGTAAAGTTAAATTTTATTTATCACTATTGTTTCATTTGTATAGACCAAAATTTTGTCTGCAATGTTATACCCCATATCCATAAGTGCCCCTGCATAGCCATTAATTTGATCCTCATGTTCATAATTGGGTGTTCCGGTTTTATAATCTACAATAGTGACCGAATTTGTTTCTGGATGGAAATTCAATCTATCTGGACGCAACACAAAGCCATCTTTGGTAATAATATCGCGTTCGTTTTCCACATGAGCTTGGGTTTCAAATAAAACATGCAAGGCTGGATCTTGCAGTACTGTTTGTACTTTGACTTCTAGGGCGCTTATTTTTTTTTCAGAAATTGAAGCAAGACGCCTTAACTTTTCAAAAACAAATACCACATCATCATGGTGTTTAATTTGTTCCATAGTGTCATGAAATAGATTCCCTTCAGTAATAGCCTCTTGCACATTGTTATCCTGCATATTATTACGGTTGGTAATAATATGAATATTATGTGCTTCGGGGGAACTGGCAATATAGGCTGGTGAAACAGGTGTATTCGTTTCTTTTATTGAACCATATTTTTGATGACTAATTGTTCCGAAGGTATATATCGTCTCATTTTCATCCCATCGATCTTGTCTCTGTAAGAAAGCGGCAAACATTTGCTGAAATGTTTGTATGGTGTCTTTAATAGGTTTGGGTTGCTCCGTAATAACATACAACTGCTCCACCGCTCGCGTGAGGGTAACATATAATAAGTTGAAATTATCTAAGGCCGAGGTCTGTCGTCTCTTTTTATAGATGGCAGCACCTTCCTCATTGTATTCTGAAACACTAGCATTGTAATTGATGAGCGTTTCATCGAAATTTTGGCTCCAGGTGTCTGGAACAGAAATCCATGTTTTAGGTTCAATTTCTTTGTGTAAATCTGTAGTAGCATAAGGGAAAATAACGGCTGGGAACTCAAGCCCTTTTGCCTTATGAATGGTCATAAATTGCACACCATTGGTGTTTTCTCCTGTGGCTATAGAAGCTTTATCGCGTTTGGATTCCCAAAAATCTATAAAGCCTAATGTATCTGCCTGTGGTTTTTGCTGGTATTCAAACACCAAGTCCATAAAACCAAACACATAAGCATCTGCAATAGTATTTAGCCCAAACTGTTTTACAATATATTCGGCTGCTTCATATAAAGAAATCTGCTGAACCTTTTGCAGGTCAAAATCAATAGTGTGACTCTTTAAAGTCTCAGAAAAAAGAACCCCTTCTACTAAGAATGAAGCAAAAAAAGCATGTTTATCTAAAGCTATTTCAAAATGTGTATATAAAAAGTCTAGGATACGAATTTTGGTCTCTGCATCTTCGGGTTGCACACTTAACAGGATGGTATTAACAATGCATTGCACCACAGGTGAGTTTTGTAACAACAGGGTCTCAGCAGAGATGACATTAATATCATGCTCCATTAAATAGGTGCTTAAAAATACTCCGTCTGCTTTCCTACGTGTTAACACACATATGTCACTAAAAGCAAATCCTTTTTGAGATAATTCTTTTACTATAGCTAGTGTTTTGGCAGCATACATGCTGTCTTTTTCTGCCTTGTTCTCTCCAATAATAAATTCTAATTGTACGTAGCCTCCTGTTTTTTGATTGGTTAATTGTTTATTCCCATCTACATATAATTTTTCATGCAATGCATCTTCAAAATATTGAGATGCATCCGTAAAAAAAGCATTGTTAAAATGAATGACCTCTTCTAGACTACGATAATTCCTGGGTAAATTTTCTACGATAGAATGCGCCGTTTTAAACGCAGCATTTTCATTAATGAGTGATAAAAATTGTTCTGGGTTCCCTCCTCTCCAACGATAAATAGCTTGTTTTACATCCCCCACCAATAACAAAGAGCCATCCTGACTTCTTTGCGCTTGAGAAAGTGTGTTATCGAGTAGCGGAATCATATTCTCCCATTGCATCACCGAAGTATCTTGAAACTCATCTATAAAAAAATGACGATACCGTTCTCCCAATCGCTCGTAAATAAAAGGAGCTGGCTGGTCTTTTATTTCTTTATGTATTAAGGCGTTAAATTGTGAAATCGGCACTAAACTTTGTTCTTCTTGCAGACTTGCCAATTCTTTACTCACCAAATTAATAACCGAAAGTGGCGTGAGGTTTTTAAGCATAGCATCTATGAAGGAAATGGCGTTTATCTCCTTTTTGCTACCCAATACAAAGGCGATAAAAGGGGCTTCATTGGCAGCTACCACATCGGCAAGTGCTAGATTTTTTTTTGCCCAAGTAGCGGCATACATCGGTTTTTCTCCCAAGCTTTGTATCCATGCGGCATTAAAATCTATACTTTTATAGTCTTTGTTATTTAATCTATCTATAAAGGTAACAAAGGACCCTCTAGAAAAACAAGTTTTATCTAAACCATGCCTTTCTAATATTTCAGTAACTCCTTTGACTTTTTCTGAAATATCTTTTTCATGCAGCCTTTTTTGTTGTTGCAATTCTTTTTTAAAGGCCTGAAAATCTACGAGTGTTTTGTCTTTAAAATGGGCTATATGTGCTGCATCATCTTCATTGTTTAAAAGCGTGGCGGCTTTAAAAATATCTTTGGAAATATCCCAGGATTTATCATCATTTGCTTTTTCTAGTGTATAGGCTATCAATACTTTAGTAATGGCATCATCTATTCCCGTTTTATCTATAAGTTTATCAACGGCTTCGGTTAGCAAAGCGGTGGTATCTAGTACCACTTCAAAATTGCTAGGCAAAGAAAGGTCTCTAGCAAAAGTGCGTATTAATCTATGGTTAAATCTATCGATAGTTTCTACACTAAAAGCTGCATAGTTATGCAATAGGTGTTTTAAAACTGCCTTTGATCTTTTTTGTAGCTTGGATACTTCTAGTTGCAATTCCTCTGCTAGATCTTGCATCATTTGGGGAGGCGCTTCGAGGGAGGAAGTTTCAGAAAAAATCACCAAATTATGGATGATGCGTTCTTTCATTTCGGCCACAGCTTTATTGGTAAAGGTGAGTGCCAATAAGTGTTGGTAATAGTTATTCTTCTGCTGTGCCAACAAAAAGGAGAGATACTCTTTTACAAGCGTGTAGGTTTTACCGCTGCCCGCAGCAGCATCAAAAATTAAAAAAGGAGTGTCGTGTTTCAAGAACCAATATTTTGCACTAAAATACGTAAAAGAAGGTTGGTATAAAAGCTTTCTATACCACTATCAAAACCTTATTAATTCTATAACAGTTTATGTGCTGTTGATTGCGTAAATTGCAATAGATAAAAAATAATAACCTTTAAAAAGAACCTATTATGGCTTTTGAATTACCACAATTACCCTATGCTCACGATGCATTAGAACCACATATAGATGAAAGAACGATGCAAATTCACCACGGAAAGCATCATCAAGGATATACCAACAACCTCAACGTTGCTATTGAAGGCACCGATATGGAAGGAAAAAATATTGAAAATATCTTACTAAACTTAGATATGGACAATAAAGCAGTACGTAACAATGGAGGTGGTTTTTACAATCACTCTTTATTTTGGGAAGTAATGTCACCAAACGGTGGTGGTGCTCCTACAGGAGCTGTTGCAGATGCTATTACTGCATCTTTTGGAAGCTTTGATGCTTTTAAAGAGAAATTTGCTACAGCAGCAAAAACACAATTTGGTTCTGGATGGGCATTTTTATGTGTACATAAAGATGGATCTCTAGATGTTTGTGGATGTCCAAATCAAGATAACCCATTAATGGCAGGTGTTGGCTGTGGTGGAACTCCCATTTTAGGAATTGATGTTTGGGAACATGCATATTACCTTAACTATCAAAACAGACGTCCAGATTACGTAAGTGCATTTTTTAATGTCATTAACTGGGATGCTGTAAATGCGCGTCTTGCAAAGGCCTAATACGCTCATAAATATATTAAAAACGGTATAATACCTTTAAAAGGTGTTATACCGTTTTTTTATGCCCTACTGGGATCCAGAAAAAGCCCTTAATATTTTACATTGAAATAAAACCACAATGAAAACTAATAATTTCTAATAAAAATCTCCTAACTGCGAACCTGCCTTCTGTATCAGCAATGGAATAGCCTACCTTTATTTAAAAACATAAGGTTATGAAAATTAAAGTTACAATTCTTACCTGTGCTTTATTAGCACTTACAAGTCTAATACAAGCACAACATACCTTTTCTATTGTTGCCGTAGATCCGGTTACTGGCGAAATAGGAAGTGCTGGAGCGACATGCTTAGACATTGATGATCTTAATGGAGAAGAAGGTGCGCTTGTTATTAGCGACATCATTTTAGGTATTGGATCGATTAACACCCAAGCATTTTGGAGCCCAATAAATCAAGTAGCAGCTAGAGAGCGCATGGAGATGGGTGATAGCCCTCAAGAAATTTTAGATTGGTTAGAAACAAACGATCCTGCTCCCGGAAATGCATCGTCAAGACAATATGGCGTAGTAGACCTTCTTGGTGGTCCAGGCGGAGCACCAAGAAGCGCAGGTTTTACAGGAAATACAAATTCTCCCGTTGCAAACCACATTACTGGTCCTAATTATTCAATACAAGGTAATATTCTCATCTCTCAAGAAGTGTTAGATGATATGGAAACAGGGTTTTTAAATACCCCAGGAACCTTAGCCGACAAATTAATGGGCGCTATGCAGGGTGCCAAAAGAATTGGCGCAGATAGTCGCTGTACTAACAACCAAACAAGTTCGAAATCTGCTTTTTTACGAGTGGCGAACGTAGCTGATCTTTATACAAATTACGGCCATTTAAAAACAGATTTAAATGTAAGCAAAACAGCCTTTGCAGAAGACCCTATCGATGTATTACAAACCACATACGACTTCTATTTAGCAAATTCAGGAACTACTTGTACAGATACCATAACTTCATTCCCTTATGAAGAAAGCTTTGAAACAAACTTAGGATTATGGACACAAAACGACTTCGATTTATCCCACGTTGGAAATACAGATTTCGACTGGACGCGTGCCTCTGGTGCTACAGAGACATCAAGCACGGGACCTAGCAGTGCTGTAAATGGCAGCTTCTATTTATACACAGAAGCTTCTGGAAGCAATGTTGGCTTCCCTACAAAAAGAGCTACTTTAGACAGCCCTTGTTTTGACTTAAGTGCCCTTACGGATCCTTATTTTACTTTTAGATACCATATGTTAGGAACCAACACAGGGAATCTTGCCGTACGTGTTAATGAGGGTACAGGATGGAATACCATATGGCTAGAACAAGGAGACCAAGGAGATATATGGAATACCGCTAACCTTGATTTAAGTGACTATGCAGGGCAAACCATCCAAATACGTATGGACAGTGAAACCGGATTAGGCCAGCGAAGTGATGTTGCTATAGATGCTATTTCTATTCAGTCTCAACCTTTAGAAATTTCAGATATTCTAGCAACAACGATTAGGCTTTACCCTAATCCAACAAAGGGAATTGTACAGGTTTTTTCTTCGGAAATTACCCTAACCGCAATCAGCATCTATGACATTACAGGAAAACTAATGGTTCAAAAAACAGTTGAAATTTCCGAAGTACACACGATCAATCTAGCAGCATTTCTTAGCGGATTATACTTTGTGAAGCTCAGCACACAAGAGGCCAGCATTGTAAAACGCGTAATGAAAAAATAGTCTACTTAACAAGCTCCTGAAGCCCTCAATGACTAAACATTGAGGGCTTTATGCTATCAACATCTCCCGTTTTAACTTAAACTTTTTCTAATAATAACCTAATATTAACATATATTAGTACGTTTCTATACATACATTCGAAATGCGTATTATTGTAGTATTGTAATTAACTAACCTAACAACCACCTATGTTTGATCTTTCAAATCTAACCAATAACCTAGAAGGTCAAAGTCTATCGAATGTTATTGTTATTGCATTAGTATCGTTTGTTCTTTCTTCTTTAATAGCACTTACCTATCAAAGAACTTCAAGGGAAATTGAAAGTCCGAAATATTTTATTCAATCATTAATCCTAATCTCTATTCCTGTAGCCACAGTAATGCAAGCTATCGGAGATAGTCTTGCGCGGGGTCTTGGAATGCTAGGAGCATTAGCTATTATTAGATTTAGAACCACCTTAAGAAATCCTAGGAACATGGTGTTTATGTTTACTTCTATTGCGGTAGGTATTGCAACAGGTGTATATGGAATCCCTATTGCCTTAGTTGGTACAATAGCCTTTTGTTCGATTGTTTTTTTAATTCATTTTTCGCCTATTAGCAAGACCAATCATGTGATAGGGAGTCTTCAGTTTGAAATTCCAAATATTATATTGGACACCGAAGATACACGTCAAAAAATGGAAGAGCTCTTAAAAGACAATTGTGCTCGGTTTTCATTAACTAAGTACAGTGTAAATGGAAAAGGAAAAAATGAAAAAGGTATTAAAACCATTGTATTTGCTTTTAAAATTAAAGTGATTCATAAAGAAAGGGCTAGAGATATTGTGAATGAATTATCGAATATGAAAGGCGTGTATAACGTAAGAATTAATTTTAGAGATGACAATGAAAAAATTTAATCTTATATACATCGTTGCCGCATTCGCAGGTATTATCTTGGTGCTTTCATTTTCATTAAAAATAAATAACACCGTTACCTTTTATGGTTTTGCAGAAAACAAGGAAACGCAAATTAATATGGAAAATCCTATTGAGGTGTCCCGTATTCATGTTACTACTGGCCAAAAAGTAAAGAAAGGAGACATTCTATTAGATGTGTTTTCTTCTATTTTACCAGTAAAAATTAATGAGGCTACCTATAGTATTGAAGAATTAAAGACCCGCTATTCTATGTGGAAATCTGACCTAGATGGTCGCATCACAGAAAGCTCCATTTTATTAAATGAGAAAACAAGTGAAATTGAGTTTCAAATTGCTCAGTATCATGCACAACTAGATAAAAACAAAAAGCTAGCCAGTAATCTAAAAAGTATAGACCTTAGC
>JBNMOX010000022.1:0-9505 GCA_051275835.1 Patiriisocius sp. | reverse complement strand
AAAATTTGAATTACAGCCTGCTCATTTTAAGAGTATTAATGACGAATTAAAGTACAATATAAAATTACCAAAAGACAATACTGCAAACGATTTGGTAAGCTATTTAACCACCCAAGGACAACTAAATCATTTTGTAGAAGTAATTCCTTCTGCCAATGATATCTTTATAGAAACCGTACAAAAAAACTAAGCTGTTATGAACCACCTTCCATTAATCATTAAGAGAGAATACCTTAATAAAGTACGTAATAAGTCTTTTATTATCATGACGTTTTTGAGTCCTTTAATTTTTGTAGGGATTTTTGCATTGGTTGGTTATTTGTCTAGTGTAAATAATGACAAAACCCGAACTATTTCAGTATTAGATGAAAGCGGTATGTTTACCAGTAACTTTAAAGATACTGATTCTCAGAAATATATAATATTGTCCAATGTTTCTTTGGATGAAGCTAAAGAACTAAATGAGGATTCAGAAAATTACGGATTGCTTTATATACCAAAAACAGCTGCCTTGGTTGATTTGGCAAATGCGACAACGTTTTATTCAAAAGATACTCCAGCAATAAGTGTTATGAATACCATGGAGCGCATCATAGAAAGAGAAGTAAACATTCAACGCTTAAAACTAGCCAACATTGATGCAGAAAAAATAAAAGAACTCCGTGTGGATTTAGAAATCAAGCAGGAGTCTTTTGCAGGTGAAAAAACATCTGAAGTAGGCTCGATGGCTAAGTTAATCTTTGGAGGTGCCGCTGGCTACATGTTGTTTATGTTTATCATCATATACGGAAATATGATTATGCGTAGTGTCATTGAAGAAAAAACAAGTAGAATTGTTGAAATTATAATCTCCTCTGTAAAGCCAATTAAACTACTATTGGGTAAAATTATAGGTACTTCTCTCGCGGGTGTTACGCAATTTGTTGCATGGGTTATTTTAATTGGAATATTATCTATGGTCGCTGCTGTTGTTTTTGGCATAGATATAAGTGCGCTACAGGCACAGCAAGGTGATATGGTTCTTCAAGGACAGGGTATTGATGCTAACTCTCCAGAATTTATGGTTAAAGCTATTGAAGCTTATAATAGTTTACCATTAGCGAACCTTATCATTATGTTCCTGTTATTCTTTATTGGGGGCTATTTATTATATGCTTCTTTGTATGCTGCAATTGGTGCTGCTGTAGATAGTGAGACAGATACACAACAGTTTATGATGCCTATTTTAATGCCATTAATCTTGGCGGTATATGTTGGGTTTTTTACGGTTATTGAGAATCCACATGGTACCGTTTCACAGGTGTTTAGTTATATTCCGTTTACCTCTCCTGTAGTAATGCTAATGCGTATTCCTTTTGGTGTACCAATATGGCAACAATTACTTTCTGTCGCTATTTTGTTTATTACATTTATGGGTATAGTTATTTTTGCAGCAAAGATTTATCGTGTTGGTATTTTAATGTATGGTAAAAAACCTACCTATAGAGAACTATTAAAATGGCTTAAATATTAGTATTCAGTTAGCAGTAGCAGAAGCCCTTGGTGGTTCGCAGTGAAATAAAACCACTGAATACTTAATACTGAGACTGCCTACTTATATTGAGAAATCTTCATTTTTTCTGTAATTGTACAGGATAAGATGAAGATTTCTTTAATTTTACCCTAAGGAGTTCATTAAAACTTAAATTATAAAAGACGTGCAAGACGGTGTTACAGAGAAAATCGAAGCAGTGGTAAAAGAAGATGTTTGGGGAGTTATTAAAAGCTTTTTGGATGTAGGGTTTACTCTAGGTTCTGGAGATAATGAAGTTGAAATCACTATTTGGACTTTGTTCTTAATTGTTCTTTCCTTCGTTTTGGCAAGTTTCTTTTTAAAATGGATACGGGTATTATTCACCCGTAAAATGGAAGAACAGGATAAATTGAAGTTTATTAGCTTCTTTAAGTTCATTAAATACATTACATACATTATAGTGATTTTTGTTTTACTAGGTACGACAGGTATTAATGTAACGCCCTTTTTAGCAGCCTCTGCTGCATTATTAATTGGCGTTGGGATTGCATTGCAACAATTATTTCAAGATGTTATTGGTGGTATTTTTATTATTTTGGATAAGTCTTTATTGGTAGGAGATATTATAGAAGTGGATAGCAAAGTAGCTCGCGTTATCGAAGTGAAGCTAAGAACCACAAGAGCCATCACTAGAGATGATAAGATCGTTGTGATTCCAAATCATAAATTCATTTCAGAAATTATAGTAAACTATACTCAAAATCATAAAACAACCCGCGAATTGGTAAAAGTAGGTGTTGCTTATGGTAGTGATGTTAAAAAAGTAGAGGAACTCTTGTTGCAAAGCGTAGCAGAGCAACGCGGCGTTTTAAAAGCACCTAAACCTCTTGTGCTCTTTGAAGATTTTGGAGAGTCTGCACTGCAGTTTAGCGTGATGTTTTACATTACAGACAGCTTTTCAGACCCTATAATTAAAAGTGAAATTAGATATAGGATTGATCAATTGTTTAATGAAAACAAGATTTCTATCCCATTTCCACAAAGAGATATACACGTAATAAGCAAAACACTGTAACTGTTCAAACTGCTAGTTAAAATAATGCTTCCAGCAGCTCAATCTATACATGAACCTTACAGTTGCTAAAATACGCTTCTTGATGATATTCGCCTAGAAGATGAGGTTGATGCAGTGATTTCCTACTTTAGTTATAAGAGATGTTTTTTCTTAAATTAGGTATATCATCTTTACAAGGCTTAAAATATATGCAAGTCTTAGTATCTTGCTGAAATATTAGAAAAATAAACATGGCAAAAATATTAATAATTGAAGATGAAGCTGCTATTCGCAGGGTTCTAGTTAAAATACTTTCTGAAGAAAGCGACACCTACCAAGTTACCGAAGCCGAAGATGGTTTAGCGGGTATTGAACGTATCAGAGACGAAGATTTTGATTTAGTATTATGTGATATTAAGATGCCAAAAATGGATGGTGTTGAAGTGTTAGAAGCTGTAAAAAAAATAAAGCCAGAAATACCTATGGTCATGATTTCTGGTCACGGAGATCTAGATACTGCTGTAAACACGATGCGTCTAGGAGCTTTTGATTATATTTCAAAGCCGCCAGATTTAAATAGGTTACTCAATACTGTGCGCATTGCACTAGACAGAAAAGAACTGGTTGTTGAAAATAAACGTCTTAAAAAGAAAGTAAGTAAAAACTACGAAATGATTGGCGAAAGTCAAGCGATCTCTCAAATAAAAGAGATGATTGAAAAGGTAGCACCCACCGAAGCACGTGTTTTTATTACAGGACCTAATGGAACAGGGAAAGAATTAGTAGCCCATTGGATACATCAAAAAAGTGACCGAAGCAAAGGCCCAATGATTGAAGTAAATTGTGCTGCCATCCCTAGTGAGCTTATAGAAAGTGAATTGTTTGGCCATGTTAAAGGAGCTTTTACATCAGCCAATAAAGATAGAGCAGGTAAATTTGAAGCTGCCAATGGTGGAACCATATTTCTAGATGAAATTGGAGATATGAGTTTACCCGCTCAGGCTAAAGTATTGCGTGCTTTACAAGAAAATAAAGTGCAACGTGTAGGGAGCGATAGAGATATTAAAGTAGATGTAAGAGTCGTTGCAGCAACAAACAAAGATTTAAAGAAGGAGATTTCGGAAGGAAATTTCAGAGAAGATTTATACCATCGTTTGGCCGTTATATTAATACATGTTCCTGCTTTAAATGATAGACGTGAAGATATTCCACTCCTTATTAATTACTTCACCAAACGCATTGCTTCAGAACATGGAACAGCGCAAAAGAAGTTTAGTGATAAAGCGATCAAGTTATTGCAAGAGTATGATTGGACAGGAAATATTAGAGAATTACGCAATGTCATTGAACGCCTTATTATCCTTGGAAGCGAGGAAGTGACAGAAAATGATGTAAAACTGTTTGCGAGTAAATAATTAAGAAATATGATGAAACCAATACATATTGATACCTATAAAGTTTCTGAAGAAGTTACTATTAAAAACACGCATACCCGTATCGATTTAGAAGCAGATAAAGATGTTATTGAAAAGGAACTAGAAGAAACAAGAGAACGATTAGGAAAGCTGCAAGACACCCTATATGCGCACGGAAAGTATGCAGTGCTTGTTTGTTTTCAAGGGATGGATGCTGCTGGAAAAGATAGTTTAATACGGGAAGTTTTTAAAGATTTTAATGCGCGCGGTGTGGTGGTACACAGCTTTAAAGTGCCAACAGATTTAGAAAGAAAACATGATTTTTTGTGGCGTCATTATATCGCATTACCTGCTAGAGGGAAATTTGGGGTTTTTAATAGAACTCATTATGAAAATGTACTGGTAACACGCGTACACCCAGAATATATTATGGGAGAAAATTTGCCAAATGTACAGGGGGTTAAAGACATTGATGAAGCTTTTTGGGATCAACGTTTTGAACAGATTAATAATTTTGAGAAAACCATTGCAGATACTGGGACCATCATATTTAAGTTCTTCTTAAACCTCTCTAAAGAAGAACAAAAACATAGGCAATTAAGAAGGCTTCGTAAAACAAGTAAAAACTGGAAATTCTCTGCTGGTGATTTAGATGAGCGCGACTTGTGGAGTAATTACATGCGTTGTTATGAAGATATTTTAAATCGTACGTCAAAGCCACATGCCCCTTGGTATGTTATTCCTTCAGATGATAAACCTTCTGCGCGTTTAATTGTGGCATCCATTATGCTACAGGAATTACAAAAGTATACCGATATTAAAGAGCCAGAACTCGATACAAAAACCAAAGCACGTATTAACGAATTTATTGAGCGATTAGAAAAAGAATAAATATTATGAAAAAATTACTAGTACTACTTGTTTTATTGAGTGCAGGGCAAAGTATAAATGCGCAAGAAGCCAATAAAAAAGATGCCGCTATGTTGAAGGCTATCTATTCAGAGTCATTGCTCAATGGAAAGAGTTATGACTGGCTAGATCATCTATCCAATAAAATTGGAGGACGTCTTTCTGGATCTGCCAATGCCGCAAAAGCGGTAAAGTATACCAAAGCCGAATTAGATAAGTTAGGACTTGATAAAGTTTGGTTACAGCCTGTTATGGTGCCTAAGTGGGTACGGGGACTTAAAGAATATAGTTTCATGGAAACAGGTCCTGGAATCACAAGTATTATGAATGTTTGTGCCTTAGGAGGTTCTGTAGCAACACCCAATGCAGGACTTAAAGCTAATATCGTTGAAGTTCAAGGATTGCAAGAATTGGCAGCCTTAGGAAGAGAAAATATTGAAGGTAAAATAGTTTTTTATAATCGCCCCATGCAAGCAGATCTAATCCAAACCTTCCAAGCTTATGGAGGTTGTGTAGATCAACGATATTCTGGAGCTGAAGAAGCTGCAAAATATGGTGCTGTGGGTATCGTAGTTCGTTCTATGAACCTGCGTCAAGATAATTTTCCACATACAGGTGCTATGAGTTATGGAGACTTACCAGCAAGTAAACGCATACCTGCCTGTGCTATTAGCACAAACGATGCAGAAAAACTAAGCAATACGCTAAAACTGATTCCAGAACTTAATTTTTATTTTAAGCAAGACTGTAAAATTTTTCCAGACGTAGAATCCTTTAATGTTATTGGAGAAATTACTGGGAGTACGTATCCAAATCAGTACATGGTTGTTGGTGGGCATTTAGATTCATGGGATTTAGGGGATGGTTCTCATGATGATGGTGCCGGAGTAGTACAATCTATGGATGTATTGCGTTTGATGAATGAAACAGGATATAAGCCAAAACATAGCATTCGCGTAGTCTTGTTTATGAATGAAGAAAATGGTCTTCGTGGAGGTGAAGAATACGCTACGCAAGCCAATTTAAAAGGGGAGAACCATGTATTTGCTTTAGAGAGTGACTCTGGAGGATTTACCCCTAGAGGTTTTTCATTTGATTGTGATGATGCAAATTTTGCGCAAATTCAAAGTTGGGAAGCCTTATTTAAGCCTTATTTAATTCATTATTTCGAAAAAGGAGGTAGTGGAGCAGATATTGGTCCGCTTAAAAAAGATGGAATGGTACTAGCGGGATTACGTCCAGATAGCCAACGCTATTTTGATTATCATCATGCAGCGAACGACACATTTGATGCTGTAAACAAGAGAGAGCTAGAATTGGGTGCAGCCACCATGACAAGCCTTATTTACTTGATGGATACCTATGGAGTAAAAAACACAATGACTGAAATTAAAAAGTAGGGTATTGGTTTAAAAGGCTAAGAGTTGAAGGTACCTGAGTACAATTGCATCATGCAAGTGCGAAGCGCGTTCTAACAGCTACAAACTAACTTCCCACCATACTACAAAGAACTTTTCAATAAGCGTGCCCTTCTTTTTATAAAGTTGTGGCGACTTTTTGTGTTGTATAGCATCTAAAATTTCAGCAAATATATCTTTTGCATTATACCAATACACAATATTTTCTGGCGGTAATAACCATTCTTTTTTACTAGGAATTGAATAGGTACAATCAGGATGAAGAATGAGGTCTTTATAATAGATCCAGTATCCCACAATACATTTTTGATAGGCCTCTGGAAGGCAAGATATGTCATAGTCGCTAGGTACATACAATGAAGTGGCCATATAATACTGCTGAATAGCTTTTAGAGGGTCAAATTGGAGCGGTTCTAGGTATTCCCTGGTATTTGCATGAGACAATAATGGAAACTGCTTCTCGCGCAGCTTTGTAACTTTGTCTAATAATGTGTCTTTTCGATTTGGACCGATCCATTTACCTTCAAAACTTGTGTGGTTGTCGGTATCAAATAAATAGAATTTACATGATAATTCTACATGTACTTGCACGCCAGTTTTGGTATCTTCAAGTAAGTAATCTAATTCTCCTATGGTTCTATCGGGACCTTGTATTTGGAGGTTTGCGCTTAGTACATCAAACTGAACAGTGTCTTTTAGGATGCTTTCAAAAATAGATTCTGCCTGCTTACCTAAAATAATGTTTGGTATTTCAAATTTAGATTGCTTTGTTTCAGGTATAGGAAAAGCCTGGTATTGAAAATGAGGTCCATATAACTCTAAGACTGGAATTTTTTTAAAATGAGAACAGATGGATGTTGAAATAATAATAGGTTGATTAATACTAAATTGCTTTTTTTTTATGTTTTATAAAATTAATCTTTTTATACTTTTTTGAAGCTATATATTCCTTTAAAAATGCCTACGTAACTAATTTTTTGAGATTCTCTAGTCTTTAAACCACGACTACTCATTTTTTTTATACTTTTAATAAAATCAATTTATTTGGAATAGGGGTTGTATTTTAAAATACTGTAATATAGATTTTTGTGTAATATTTTGTTCTTTTTTTTATTCACTTGCCCACAATAATTTACTCCCTTGTTTTAAGAATTAAGGGTAAGCTATTATCGGGAGTTCCTAATTTAATAGGTTTTGTCCTCTTGTCTCTGTATCTTTAAGTAAACCAAAAGCGTCCAGCCTATGTATAACAATTACACCATATCATTTATATTTTATCTAATGATATTTTTGTTTGCAACGGGTTTTGTAATTGCTGGAGAGGAAAAAAGAACGGATACTGGCTTATCTCAAACGGATGTTAAGTATACAAACGCAATATTAAAACAAAAAGCCCTAGAAGCTGCTTTTAGATATGATGAATCCGCTGCTTATATTAAAAACACTAAGAACACTTTTTTTTTAAAGCATGAGGCATTTGATACTTTTGATGAAAATTCTACATTTAATAGTCTAAGAGAAAAATATAATTTAGATTTTGGCCCCCTTCCATTTTTTTATTTATATTCAGCTTTAATTGGATTTTTTATTGCTTTTGTACTTTTGTTTAAGAAGTCTGGAGATATTATCGCTACGCTTTTAATTTCAGTCTTTTTGCTATTACACTCTAGCTTTAGATTTCATATTTTCTTATGTGTTACAAATTTAAAATATGAACACCCTCAGATTTTAATGATGACAGTTGGCTTCTCTTTTTTATATGCGCCATTAATTTATTTTTATTTTAGACGCTTCACACAATCATATCAATTTAGAGCAATAGATCTGCTGCATTTAATTCCAACGGTTATTGTATTTATAGTATTAATACCAATATACAATTTACCGGAAAGTGAAAAACTAGCGATCATGTTTGATGTAAGTGATTTTAATATCAAACAATACTTACCCTATTTAATGTTTACAAAGTTGATCTCATTAATTGTGTATGGTAGTTTCTTATTAAAAGCGTATTTAAAAACAAGAGGTAATACTTTGTTTACCATTGTCGCTCAAAAATGGCAGCGTAATTTGGTCTTTTTAGGTATGTTTTATATTATTTCGTATGCCATTTATGGATTGACTATTATTGAAATATTACCGCGTTGGGTCTTGTTGTATTACCTGCAAATTGTGGCCATGGCCATGATGGTATTATATATCGGCTTTGTAGCAAACTTAAAGCCTTTTGTATTTGATGTATTTCTTAATAAAGTACAAAGCAAATATGCAAAATCTGGATTAACTCCTGGTTTCTCCTTAGAACTTAAAGATGCATTAGTTGCCATCTTTGAAGGACAGTATATCTATAGAGAGAATAACATTACATTAGATAAAGTTGCCGAAAAGCTTGGTGTTTCAAGGCATAATGCATCTCAAGTGATTAATGAACATTTTGTACTCAATTTTTTTGAGTTGGTAAACCAATACAGAATTAAAGAAGCATTATCACTGCTTAAAGAGCATGAGAAATCTAATATTAGGATTGTTAATATTGCGTATTTGGTGGGGTTTAATAATAAGGTGACATTCAATAAGTCTTTCAAAAAAATAATGTCTCTTACCCCTAGCGCCTACCTTAAGACACTTCAAGTGACATAAGAAATAAAACCGCTTTTTTGGAAACTATGAAGCGGTTTTTCTGAAATTATAAAAGGGTCATTGTTTTTTTAGAATACTTTCATATTTGCTAATCCATGCTTCTGGTGTCATTTTGGTGCACAATTCAGCTATTAAATCAAATGGGATTTTATTGATGTTTTTAAATCTGATACAGCTTTTCCCTATGTCTAATTTATTGCTGGCGTGTTTTGGATACTCGCCCACAAACCATTCCATCAATGCAGGGTCACTATAGATTCCAGAATGGTATACACTAATGTTATTTTTTTGTGAAGCAAGATTCATAAAAGGTAAAGGTAATCCAGGTGTTACGTGGTACCCATCGGGATACATGCTATGCGGCACCACATAACCTAGCATTCCATAATTCATGCACTCTTCAAAGCCTTTTGGAAGATTTTCTACAATAATATTTCTCAATCGAGTCATCACTTCCTTTCGGTCTTCGGGTAATTCTTTTAAGTATTGTTCAGGTGTAGTTGCTTTAGACTGCATAAGAAGGGGTGTCTTTATTCAATAAAGGTACTCCTGTTAT
>JBNMOX010000021.1:0-9562 GCA_051275835.1 Patiriisocius sp. | reverse complement strand
GATGTCTTTATAGATTGTGATACTTTATGTGTAGATATTATTGCTGATTATATTTCCTTACCTAACTTAGACACTACTTCGTATTTAATACAGGGGCCTATTTGTGGTCTTCCTCCTGTTACTGGTGGGACACCAACAAACTTGACTATTGATGATCAATGGAGTAATCTTATTGCATTACCATTCGAATTTAACTTCTACGGTAATCCTTATACAAATGTAGTAGCTGGAGCAAACGGGCAATTATCCTTTAATGCAGGTTTGGCTGGAAACTTTAATGGATGGAATATTGACCCAGCAGACATGATTCCTTCAAATGATGCTAATTTTCCTGAAAACACTATTTTTGGGGCCTATCACGATATTGATCCTTCTGTAAATCCTAATCCAGATAGAATAAACTTTTTTATAACAGGTACAGCTCCATTTAGAATTTTTGTTTTAAACTTTAATGAAGTTCCTCAATTTGGTTGTAATGAACTTCTAACCACACAACAAATATTATTATATGAATCCCTAAATGTTATTGACGTAAACATTGTGAGCAAGCCTGTTTGTTTAACCTGGAATGATGGTTTGGCTGTGTTAGGGTTACAAGGAAATGACCTTACCGAATTTAGTGTGCCTGAAGACAGAAATGTAGGTCCTTGGGAGGCTACCGATGAAAGCTGGCGTTTTGTTCCAAATGGAGCACCAATCAACGCAAGTGTTTTTGAGTGGAGAGATTCAGCAGGAACAGTGCTAGGTAATGACGCTATTTTAAATGTATGTCCAGACCAAACTAGTGTATACACTGCTGTATTGGTTGTTGAATTACCAGACGGAACCTTTAATGAACTTACAGATACTGTAACTGTTAGTAGAGAATCTGGATGTTCTCCTTATGATTGTACACTTGATTCTTTCATAGAAGACTTTGGTACTGGTGTTGATAGAGGAACGCATCCTTTTACAGCACTCGATTTTAATGCAACTACTCAAATAGAAGCGAACCAATATGCAGTGACTAATGTTTCAAGCGGACTTAATTTTGGATGGCATCAGGCTATGGAAGACAATACTCCAGGTGATACCGATGGTAGAATGATTTTCTATAGCCCTTCTGAAGATATTAATCAGGGAGAATTATATAGAAGAGAGGTTCCTGTTACAGCAAACACAGAACACATATTCGACTTTGCCATGACTACAGTATATGATACAGATTCTAATGTTTGTCTTGGTGGTGAAACAGATTCAAGGCTTATCTATCAAATTGAAGATGCTGCTGGAACAGTATTAGCAACTAGCTCAACAGGGAATGTAGTAAACGGACCTAATCCAAATTGGAATAGATATTCTATAGAATTTAATCCAGGGGCAAATACAACGGTACAGATTGTTCTTATCAATGATATTGTTGGTGCCTGTGGAAATGACCTTGCGATAGATGACATTAGAATTCGTGTAGAAGGAACTAATCCTGTAATTGTAGACCCTATGGATATGATCGCTTGTGAAGAAACTCCTGGAAGTGAAATAGCCACTTTTGACTTAATAACTCAAAATGCTGAAATATTAGATGGTCAAAATGCAGCAAGTTTTGAAATCACGTTCCACAATACACAGGCAGATTCAGATACTGGTGACAATCCAATTGCTACCCCAAATGCCTATCCAAATATTTCAAATCCTGAAACTATTTTTGTAAGAGTACAGCGCTTAAATCAAGACGATTGTTTTTCAACTACATCATTTGATTTAATTGTTGAAGCGCCTTTTGTAATAACAACTAGCTTACCATCTCAACTAGAAGTATGTGCTAATGAAGATGCAACAGCCTTAGATGCTACACCCACCAATAGTGGTATAGACTTGAGTACCGTTAGCTATGAATGGACAGACCCTAGTGGCGCTGTAGTGTCTACAGATGCTATATATTCCCCACCAGTATCTGGCATCTATATGGTTAAAATATCGGTACCACCATGTAGTGAAACTACAGTAACTATAGATATCATTGTAAAGCCTGTTCCTGATTTAGATTTAGGAGAAGATGTTGTCTTATGTGACGGTGAAGATTTTGAAATTATACCAATCATTACTGGGGATCTTTCAGGAGCTACATTTTTATGGAGCACTGGAGCTAGTGATACATCCATTATTGTAATCCAAAGCGGAACCTATTCTCTTGAAATTACTACAGTAGATGGTTGTGTAGTAACTGATAGTATTGATGTTATTATTTCAGACCCCGTTATAGTAACACTAGATAATAGTTTTGAAGTATGTCCAGATTATGAAACTACCATAACAGCAACTTCAAATGATTCAGGAGTTACCTTTGAGTGGTTTGCAAATGGAACTTTAATAGATAATGAAAATGAAAGCACTTTAGTGATTTTGTTGCCTAAAGAAGGACCCCCTGTCGTTGAATACAGTGTTGTAGTAACCAACAGTGATGGTTGTATGGGTACTGCCATTGTAGAGGTGTCTTTATACACTAATAATGAAAACTGTGTAATTTCTCAAGGTATCTCACCAAATGGTGATGGGATGAATGATGGATTAGATCTTACTTTCTTAAATAATAGAACGGGTATTAACTCCTTCAAGATATTTAACAGAAACGGTAGAGAAGTCTATGAATTTACAAACTATACGAATCAATGGGTTGGTCAAACGAATGATGGCGATGAATTACCAACAGGTACCTATTATTATGTGTTAGGATTAAATGGAGAAGATCCAGTATTTGGATCAACCTATACAGGCTGGGTATACATCAATAGAGAAAAAAACTAATACGATTAAAAGACTAACATGCATAAAGAGTTTCAAAATTCTTTATGCAATAAAATAAAAATAAACACCACCGAAATGAAAAAAATACTATCAATACTATTAGTACTTATATGTGTCCTACTCTGTTCCAAAGAAGCAAATGCGCAACAAGACCCTCAGTACACACAATATATGTATAACATGAATGTTGTCAATCCTGCCTACGCAGGCTCTAAAGAGAGCATTTCTTTTACTGCATTATATAGAACACAATGGGCTGCATTAGACGGTGCTCCTACTACCTTCACTTTTTCTGGACACGGTCCATTAAATGATAAAATTGGACTAGGTTTATCTGCTGTAAGAGATGAACTTGGACCAGTAAAGGAAACCAATCTATATGCAGATTTTTCATATACATTACAAGTGGGAGCAAACACAAAATTAGCTTTAGGTCTTAAAGCTGGAGCTACTTTTCATGATGTAGGGCTTTCTGGTTTAGAATTACAAGATGATATCGATCCTGCATTTGGTCAGGATATAACGAATGTCTATCCAAACATTGGAGCAGGGGCATTTTTATATGCTGATAAATTTTATGTTGGTTTCTCGGTTCCTAATTTATTGACTTCGGTTCACTTGGATGCAAACGAAACAGACATTGGATCTGAAGTAAATCACTTCTTTGGTACTGCAGGGTATGTGTTTCAGGTTGCAGAAAGTGTTAAGCTAAAACCATCGGTTCTAGTGAAATCAGCTTTTGGAGCTCCCGTCTCTTTCGACGCAAACGTAAATGCTTTATTCTTCGAAAAATTTGAATTGGGTGTATCCTATAGATTGGATGACTCATTTAGTGGTCTTGTTGGTTTTCAAGTCCTTCCAGAGTTACGTATTGGATATGCATACGATGCGGTTACTTCAGACATAAATGTAGTAGCACCATCATCACATGAGATTATCCTTACGTTTGATTTATTTACTAAGAAACGTACTTTAACTTCACCTAGATACTTCTAATTAACAACATTTAATTTCATTAAAAATGAAAAAAATATATACCATACTTCTACTTATCGCTGTTAGTACAACAATGATTACAGCTCAAAATAATAAAACTAAAAAGGCAGATAAACTATATGATAGATTAGCATATACAGACGCTGCTGCAGCATATCAAAAATTACTCAAAAAAGGGAATGGTGATCTGTATGTGTTTGAAAGATTAGCAAATTGCTACTATTTCATCAATGACACTAAAAAGGCAGAAACCTATTACAAAAGAGTTGCCAAGTCTAAAAAGGCAAATCCAGAGGCTATATACAACTATGCGCAATCTTTAAAAGCAAATGGGAAATTTAGCGACTATAATACTTGGATGAAGAAATTTGCTGAGTTAAAACCAAACGATTCTCGTGCAAAAGAGTTTATGAAAAACCCGAACTATGTTCCAAAGATCATGGATGATATGGCGCGTTATACTGCGACAAACATGAAGGAAGTAAATAGTGAGTATGCAGATTTTGGTGGTACTGTATATGGTAAAGACTTTTACTTTGCTTCTGGTAGAAATACATCTCGTAAAAAATACCAATGGAATGAAGAACCATATCTAGATATATACAAAGCCACAAGCGTAGGTGGAACGATAAAAGATGCCGAATTGCTTGAGGGTGATGTAAACACGAAATACCACGAATCTAATCCTGTTATTAGTGCAGATGGAAAACGTTTATATTTTGATCGTAATGACTATTTTGAAGGAGATTACGATAAAAGTGAAGACGGAATTAATCAGATTAACTTATACTATGCAGAAAAAATTGCTGGTAAAGGATGGTCAGCAATTGTATCAGTGCCTTTTAATAGTAATGAATATAAAACGGGTCATCCAGCTTTAAGTCCAGATGGAAAAACACTTTATTTCGCAAGTACTATGCCAGGTGGCAAAGGAGGATCTGATCTTTACATGGCTGAAATAAAAGCAAATGGTTCACTAGGTACTCCCAAAAATTTGGGAGAGGGTATCAATACGGAAGGAACAGAAGTTTTTCCATATGTAGACAGTAGTGGCACACTATATTTCTCTAGTGATGGTCAATTAGGAATTGGTGGATTGGACGTGTTTTATGCAGAAGCCCAAGGTGCTAGTTTTGGAGCTGTTAACAATTTAGGAAACGGTGTAAATAGCGCTTCAGATGATTTTGCTTACAAGTATAACCCAACAACTAAAGAAGGATATGTATCTTCAAACAGAGTCGGTGGAATGGGAAGTGATGATATTTATATGGTGAAAGCTATAGACATTCCTTGTGAAGTAACCATTGCTGTTCAAGTATTAAATCAATATACGAAAGCTGCTATTCCAGGAGCTCGTGTAGATTTATATGATACAATGGGAAACAAGTTAAGTACAAAAACTTCAAATGCAAACGGTGAAGTTTCTTTCAAAGCTGCATGTGATCAAGAGCATGAAGTACAAGCTGTATTAGCTGATTTTGAAAGCAATGCAACCAAAGTTGCTTCTGCAAATGATGAGAAAGTTTCAGCAATCGTTGGTCTAAAACCTATCGAAGGTATTATTGTTGAAGATAAGGTTGTTTTAAACCCTATCTTATTTGACCTTGATAAATCAAACATCAAGTCTCAAGCAGCATTTGAGTTGGATAAAGTCGTTTCTGTTATGAATAAATATCCAGACATGGTTATTACTGTGGGATCTCATACAGATAACAGAGCTACAGACGCATATAACCTTACCCTATCTGAACGTCGTGCACAATCTACAGTTCAATACATCATCTCAAAAGGGATCAAGAGTAACAGAATTAGCGGGAAAGGATATGGTGAAACAGAACTAAAAGTTTCTTGTGGTGATACCTGCACTGAAGAAGAGCACCAATTAAATAGAAGATCTGAGTTTACAATTGTAAAAAAGTAAACACATATATTCTACATTAGCTTAACCAACCAAAAGCTAATTAAACCCTCACAAAAACACTTGTTGTTTTTTGAGGGTTTTTTTTGTATATCCGCTAAGCGGTCTGAAATAATAGCACTATGAAAAATTATCATATACTTAATGGAGATGCTTTAAAAGAAAGTTTTACACTATCTGATGCGCGTGGTATAATAATAGCCCATTTTAAGCTCGCTAATGTTTTATATTTAGTTAGACCCTACTCAACATTATTTCTATGGATTTGGCGGCCTTACAAACCATGAATTAACTGAAATATTAGTAGAGAAAGTTTGCATCAAAGAGCCTGTGTTTTTTGTATCACTCTAGAAAGCATATCAAACTAAGGATTTGACAGCATTAACTAGTATCTCCAGAGCATTACAAGATACATTTCCATGTGTCAATAAAGCAGTAGAAGCATATATAGCAAGTGTACCAACAAAATATTTTGAAGGAGCTGTGGTTACCTGTTTGAAAGAAATAAAACAAGAATTAAATACCAACCACTTTGAAACCATCTCTCGCTCTTTTTGTAAAAGGATGCCTATCTATGGATATGGAGATTTACAAGTAAAACGATTACTTGATAGTATAGAAGAAGAATAGGTTATTTACAAAAAACTAATTTCCAGTGATCACAATAGTATCAACATGGTACCGGGTTGTAGCTGTTGGATCTGAACCCTGATACCTAAAAGCAATATGGGCCACACCATCTACACAAGAAATATTAATAGGCCCTCCTAGCGTAAAGTCTCCAAAACCATTTTCTGGTCCTGAAGGAATTGTAGCGTCTACCAAATTCCAAGTAGCCGTACTTACATCTCCCATAAAATTGTTTGACACTAAAACACTTAGAACAGCACCATTATCAAAGGCTGCTTGTATATTAAACATCAACTCCTCTTGGGAAGTAGCATCCATTTCTATACCAGGAGTTACTAACCAAATGTCCATAATATCTTCACCAGAGCTAAATCCAGATACTTGCGCATAATTATTATTATCAAAGCTACCGATCTCCCAAACCTCAATTCCACCACTTACATTCACATTTGTCCAACCAGCAATTACATAATCTTCCATAACATTAAATTCTTCAAAGTCTTCGCTGTAGAACTCTGTTCCACCTCCACTAGGCCCTGTACAATCAAATGTCTCGGGATCACAGCGGTTTTTATCATCAAAAAAAATACCTGTTGGATCATTTACAACCATATTAAATGTATCTCCGAAGAAATTTTTAGTTAAGATCCCATGCATAATCCCTCTTCCTTGTGGTAGTAAAACAGATTTAAAATCTGCAAATGTACTCGTGCTAAAAATAACACTACTTTCTTCTTTACAACTCTCTAACAAACGTTCTCCATCAAATTCATCTCCTGCCTCTCCTGCATATGTTTTACGATCATCACCTAATACTTCGTTGCGATTAAATTGTGCATCTGCAAGTTCAATAAACAAATTTGTATTTGTATTTGTAAATTCTGAAAACAATACTGGTTTTGCTATAATTGTTTCTACAACTACATCTCTAATGATATAGTCTGATGCTTGAGATTCTGTTATTTTCCCTAAGTCGTTTACATCTAATATTCCTAATGTAAATACACCACTATCATAACCTGCTGTTAATCCATCTAGACGAACATATACTTTTCTACCTACTTCATAGGTTATAAATAAAGGGTTTACGTCTACCAATACTTTTACTCCACCTAAGGGATTGGAAGATGCATTTTGCATAATCATCTCATCAAAGAAGTTTCCTGCTTGATCATTGGAGATCACATACCCTTCTATATATGTAATTTGGTCGGTCTCAAAAGTTAACTTTTCTGTTTGTCTTAATTCTGCAATAACGGTGTCATAATTTGCATCTTCAGGCGCTACCCCCTGATCATCTGCGGCATTGGCAACAGCTTGTTCAAAAGCGTTATTAATACCCATAATTGTAAACACATCCCCTTCAATCTTTGGAGCTACTACAGAGATGTTTGGTGTATCAAAATCATCGTCTTGAACACAATACACCATCCCGACTGTTACTATCAACAACATAACAAGTTTGTATAAATTGAAATTTTTCATTTGTATTGTATTTATATTTTTTCAATTAAAATCTAAGGTAAAAGTTAAGGTAATACGTAGTCCCATTTCCAAAGAAATAACGGTTTCCAAAGACAGGTCTACCTCTGTTTGATTCTTCAACCAAACCACGATAATCTGCATTCCTAGAGTCTTCAAAACCACCTGTTTTGTATCGTTGGTCAAACACATTATTGATGGTTGCAAAGAAGCCAACAAAATAACTATCTATTCTCCAAGATTTCCCTCCTACGATATTTACTAAGCGATACTCATCAAATTGTTCTTGTGCTAGTAACGCTCTTGCAGTTGCTTCATCATAATCGCTAAATACTTGTCCATCAAGATCTGTAGTGAAATTGTCATTTCTACGCAATGAACTTACATCGATGTAGGCGTTTGAGAAATAGTTTCCAGTAATCCCAAACCACCAAAAGTTAGGATCACGATACTCAATTCCTACTTGGTAAGCATTTTCTGGACCTCCAGCAATGTGTACGTTTTTTAATTTGGTCGTTCCATTACCAAGCTTTCTTGACGCATCAAAGTCATCACTTGTAAAGTATTGGTTTGGATTATTAGTATATACATACTGCGCCATGGAGGCAGCAGCTTTCAATTTAATCGTGGGTGTTACTTGGGCTTCAATACCTAGTTCTCCTCCCGCTCTTCTAGACTCAATACCTGTTAATACTTCTTGAACAAAAGTTCCGCTACCTTCTGCATTTATTATAGACTCTGTAAAGAAGAAGTTAATATCTGTTTGATCTTGGGTCGCGTTGTAAAATCCGGTAAATCTTGCTTTTACATATGGAGAACGATATATATAGCTCAAATCTATATTCAGAATTTTCTCTTCTTTTAGACCCTCTACTACCTCATTATTTTGACGGGAATTACTGAAAGAGTTTCTAATATTTGGTGCTTTTGTTAAGTAACCAGCATTAAAATCTACTAAATGACGCCCTGTAATTTTATAGACAACACCTCCCTTGAAACCTATTGTATTAAAATGTAACGCTTTACTTTCTCCAAAAGAGCTATTAGCCCCTTGAAAATTTCCATTTTCATACAAACCATTTCTTTGGTAATTTGTCGTTCCTAGGTTTGCAGCCACATAAAAATCTACCAAACTATATTTAAATTGTGCTTGTGAAAATCCAGAAAAGACATGGGCATCAATTTCATAATTGTATTTGTAGCGATCTCCTTCCCCTACAATACGGTTTGGATTACGCACATCACTTTGTGATACATTTGATTGTAAATCACTTCCACCATCTCCAGATTCAGCTTCCGTAAAAGAATCTATATCCAAAAATCCTGTACTTCCTAATACGTCACGAACCTGTGCATAGTTTTCGCTTTGCAAGTTTCTGAAATGCAAGGCGGTATTAAAGGTAATATTGTTGGTCAATTCAGAAAAAAGGATGGAACTAAATTGAAGTTGGTTATCCTTGATTACATCATCTTGAAGAATATATGTAGCCGCTATTGCATTGCCATTGCTATCTATATTGGCATCATATAGAGAATTCCAGGGTATTTGACCATCTCTTACAAATTGTTCTCTTGCCAAATACGCTTGTTGGTATTGGAATGGTGTGGGACTTACATCTCTTAAAAAGTAACTAGGGAGTCTTTGGTAGTAATTTCCAGAAGGATTACGTGCGCCTCCAGAGTAGAAGTCCTGTCCATCAAAGGTTCTTACTAATCGTGTGCCATTGTTATCGATACGACTATTTCGTATGG
>JBNMOX010000020.1:0-9601 GCA_051275835.1 Patiriisocius sp. | reverse complement strand
TTCATCAAATGATGAGGGGAGTAGTTTAGGAATAAATTTAACAAGCAAAGGCAATAAAATAGTACCACCCGGAAGTAAAAAAATGGTCAAAGATGGGATGCTTTTACAAATGTCAAGCAATTGCTCTTTTACCTTACTTTTTTCATCTTGTGATAATTCTCTATGGGTAGAACTTCCTAATAATTTTAATAATTCTCCGCTTTCATGTAGTTCTTTTTGCAGTCTGTCTTTATTTCTAATAATGAGTCGTTGAACCGTGCTAGTAGATTGCTTATAAAATTGTTTGATAGGAGTGGCGTACTCAAAGAGGGTCACTTTTTTCTCCGATTGTAGCGAGAAGGCTTTGATATGGTCTATACTTTCTCGCATTTTACTTTCATCAAAGCCTAAGTTGTTATTTAACTCTTTCAGGTAGGTGTATTCTTCGGTGTCTAATGTTTTATCTTCCCAGACGGCAAGACAACTTAGGTCAAAGAGGTATTGTTTTGCGCTTTCGGTATAGTTGACAAAGTTTTCTTTGGAAAGCGTAGTTTCAAAATTTCCTTTTGAACTAATATATTGCGAAGATGCTTCGAAGAGTTCTATCAGTAATCTATCGTATTTGTTTTTTGTGTGTTTGGATTTCAGTATAGAAAAACAACATACAATGGTTTGTTGCTCTAGTTTTTTTATAAATTCTTTGGTGTCGCTTGCTCCAGATAACCAATATTCATATGCCAACACATCAATAAACAATAAGGCATGGGTCAATAAAGAGACGGCATTAGTTTTATAAACCGTGTTTGAATCTTGAACGCGCTTTGCAAGAATATGCTCAAGATTGGTGGTTTCAGATGTAGAAAAAGTAAAGGCATGTAAAAACCCTTTCTTTCCTTTATCTAATGCTTTATAGTACTTTACAATACTAGATATGACCTCTAAAGGGGAAGCATTAGGCATATGAGTGCTACCAATATATTGTAGCGCATGAAATAAATTTACTTTGGTGCATTCTTCATGAGTTAGTTTTAGGTCTGTATCATGCTTTAGTAATAATGTATAAGAGTCGCCATATAAAAAACCTGTGTCTTTTAATGCGATGTAAAAAGCCCGACGGGAAGGGTGTTGTAATATTATTGCATCCTCTTGATAGGTGCTTAAAATTTTTTTTACCCAGTCTTGTGCAGAAGGATTCATTTATATGCTACTAATTAAAAATTACAATTTACCTTTATCGGCAGATTAAAAACAAAAAATTTACGTTAACAAAATATTATTCTTATTTTGAAAACCACTAGTTGTACATTTGTTGACGTTGGGTAAATAAAACAATATAATTTTTTAAAAACCAAAACTACTATGAAAAAAACAAAATTATTTGCAATCATTGGCGGATTAGGCATTGCCTTTCTCTCGGTGTTTTTGATTGCTGCAGATCATATTGATGCTCCAGATGTCGCTGCAACTTCAACAGATATAGCAGATTTCTTTGCTTTTGAAGGAGAAGATCCAGATAGTACAGTTTTAGTAGCTACCGTACAAGGACCTTTGGCACCTATGGAACAAACTACAAATGCTCAGTTTGATGAGGATGTTATGATCACCTTTAACATAGATAATACAGGAGATTTTGTAGAAGATTTGGTAATACAGGTATTAAAAAGTGGAGATTCTATGTACTTTTTTGGACCTGTAGCACCTTCTCAAACTGGTTTAGAAACTAGTGTTGTTACTACCGCAATACGCAGTGTTGTGAAAGTATCTGATGTTGAGACAGTAGAAACTGAAACTAATAATGGGATGCAAGTATATGCAGGTCCAAGAAGAGATCCTTTCTATTTTGATTTTAACCGTTTTAATTTAGTAGTATCTGGTGAGGTAGCTCCAGAAGGTTTTTTGCCTCCAGAAGAAGCAAGTGACTTCTTTGAAAACCTTAATGTATTGGCCGTTGTTGTAGAAGTTCCAAATTCTATGTTAGGTAATGCACCTACGCATGTTGGTGTAGATACTGGTTTGTTTCCTGTAGGAACATTGCCAGATGCTTATAATATATGGGTAACTACAAGTAGAAAACAATAAATAAGTCAGAACGTAATAAGAAACAAGATGAAAACATATAAAATAAAAGTATTATTCATTACTATTTGTGCGGCTGTATTGTTTGTACAATGTGCCGACGACGACGACAATGGGAATATTATTAATGATGTTACCTGTAGTGATGGTATACAAAATGGAGATGAAACGGGTATTGACTGCGGAGGATCTTGTGAACCTTGTACAGGAGCTATAGATTTTTCAGGAACCTATATGCAAGAAGATAGCATGGGTCGCCCAGCAATAAATACCGTTTTTAGTGGAACCGATGCTGTTAAAAATGATTATAATTTTAGAATTCCAACAGAGCGCGCTTCATTTCAGCCTATATTCCAAGCTACTTTAGAAGCCTATCATGATGTGTACGCCGTATCTTTAGGACTAGATCCAGCCGATGTAAATTACGAAACCAATATTTTAGGACTAGATGCAACTAACTTTACTACTGTACTTGCTCAGTTTGATGCTTTACAAGTAGCACCTAATGGACAAACCGTATACTATGATGGTACTACAGGAGTTGTTCTAACAGGTAGAGGTTTAGAAGATGATGTTATTGATATCTCATTAACTCTTATGTTTGGTGGAGCAGATGGTATGCGTTTTAATGGAGACGGTACACCACAACTAACAACAGATGGTGTTAATTTAGGAGATAGAACCTATGGAGGTTTCCCGTATTTGGAAACACCTAAAATGATGTAGCATTATTATTATTATCAACGAAGAAATATGAAACATTTATGCATTGTTATTAGTATTTGTATGCTCATACTAAGCTGTAAAAAAGAACAATCAGAAAATGTTAAGTTTATTACAAACCCTACAGATTATGCTTCTTTTTTAGAAGCAAACCAAAAAAAATCTTATACGGTTGCATTAAAAGAAAAAGATTTTTGGTCCAAACGATTAGGAGCAGATTCTACAGGAGTTGGTGACCTTGGCCCCTTAGCAGGAGCCTACTCCAACCTTTTTGAGACTAGTGGAAATATTAAGTACCTTAAAGATGCAGAAACGGTATATAAAAAAGCTATTACTGTGGCATCTACTAAAATTAAAGATGGGTATACGCGCTCTTTGGCAAAAAATTATATCTCACAACACCGTTTTAAAGAAGCTAAAGCATTACTAGAAGAAAGTTATGCAGGAGTATCAAACAAACATGCAACAGAGCTCATGTTGTTTGATTGCTACATGGAAATAGGTTCCTATAATAAGGCTGAAGAAATACTAAAGAAGCTAGAAAATCCTAAGGATTATAATTACCTCATTCGAATTTCAAGATGGAGTGATTATAAGGGGCAACTATCTGCGGCTATTCGATACATGGAGCGTGCTATTAAAATAGCGGAGTCTAGAAATAGTGTATCCCTTAAGATTTGGACCTATTCCAACATAGCAGATTATTATGGACACGACGGAAACATTAGAGCGTCCTACAATTACTTTATAAAGACCCTGAAGTTACAGCCCGATAATGCCTACGCTAAAAAGGGAATTGCTTGGATTTTATTTTCAAAAGAACATAACATTCCCGAAGCTAACCGTATTTTGGATAGGTTGATACCCTATCATAAAGTACCAGATTATTATTTATTAAAAGCAGAGATGGCTCACTATGATGGTCAAGACGATGCCGCAGAAAAACACATGCAGCAGTTTTTAACACTTGTAGACATGCCTTTGTATGGCAACATGTATAACAGCTATAAAATTGAAGTTCTGGTTGAAAGTGATCCAGAAAGGGCATTGATATTAGCGAAGGAAGAAATAAAAAACAGAGCTACGCCAGAAACCTATCATTTATTAGCCTTGGCACAATTGGCTAATGATAAAGAAGAAAAAGCACTTGAAACTATTCAAAAATATGTGGAAGGTAAAACAAGCGAACCTATGGCATTAGTGCATAGCGCAATGGTTTATAAAGCAAACGGAATGGATGAAAAAGTTGCAATCTTGAAAAAATACTTGTTAGCTGCTAGTTATGAAATTGGTCCTGTAATAACTGCGGAGGTAGCAAATTTGTAAAAGAAATGCTGTTTAAAGGGGCACACTTCCTAATGTATATAATTGAGATAAGGTAGGATTTTTACTCCCTCCAGTAGGTTCAAGCGTAATACCAAAAGCTTCGGGGGCTTCTTGAATACCTTTAAATTTATAGAATCCTTTTGCTGCTTTACTAGACTGGTCTATAAGTCCTAAACTTGTTGATGTTAATGGATCCATACGTAAAGACCATATTTGATATACTTTTCCTTCTGGCGCTTTAGGTAAGCTTTTAGTGTCCAAATAAGCCACAGATGCTTTTTTGTTTAAATATACTTTAGAATAGGATCTAGGCGCAACAGCTTGGTTTCCTGGTAATGTGATAACGATATAGTCTTTGCCTCTTATAATATCTAGCACAGCAGTGATAGAAACCAATTGTTTGTTTGTTTCTGTAAGCTCTAATTCTTTGTCATTAATAGTATTGGTAAGTCTTCCTTGTTCAAGCTGCATCCACAGAATACCGCCAATACATAAAATAGCGATTCCCAATCCTATGATAGTTCCCAAATTGGGTGGTCTCTTTTTTTTGTTTGGTTGCTCCATCTTGTTGTCTTTGAGATAGTTTAACTTTTTTCTTCTTTGTTGAAATATACCAAATAATAATACATTTGCTTTTCCTCATCCCATCCTTTTTCTACAAATTTATCTGCACTTTCTGGATTGATAAAGTCTAGTTTAATCTGGATATTGGTATCTAGATTTATGACATTTTTTATTTTTCTTCGAGCTGCTGTTACTGCTGTGTTCGCAATTGGGAACGTCGTAAGATCTTCAATTTTATACTTAGGAGCTGTTTCGCTTTTGTAGTGATTAAACTCGGGGATTAAATCAGGATTACTAATAACATCATCCATGAAATTACTTTCATTAAAGGTGTCGTTTTTTGCAAAGTGATTTACCGCACGGTTCATAAACAAAACTTCTTCTTTTTTATCTTCAGCAGGTAAGACAACATCTTTTGCAAAATCTTGACAAAATTTTAAATACTTTTTGGTATAGAAGTTATCATCTTCAAAGGCTTCAACGCCTAGGAAGCCTTCCAGCCAATAGCGTGCATCATACCTATTACTATCTATAGATAAGACCTTGTATCCTTCTTCTTTTTTTACATTAAAAATCAAGCAGCCTTTGTCGAGCTTAGTTAAGCTTACACCTTGCTGTAAGTGAGCTTTAATCTGATTTTCTTCTTCAGAAAATTGTAGAAAATCTTGTTTCAATTCAGATTTAAAGATTCCTACGGCGTTTACTTTTTCATTGTCTATTTGTAGGTTTTCTAAATATGCTACATACACTTCACCACTTTTAATGTGTTGGTGTGTGGATTGATCATACAAATGTTTTGTAATTTTTTTACTTACCTCATGAATACCATCTGGGTTGTCAAATATTTCGGTAGCACAATTAAAAATCTCATGAAATTCTAAATCAGCCTCATTGACAAATTGAAAGTAATTTTCCTCTTTTTCTCTAAAAGGTTTTAAAAAATATTCTTTCAATAATGGGGTAATTTCATCATCCATTTTATACGTTTCATCAGAGAGTAAAACTGGTTCGCTTTTGCTTTTGTTTCCAACCCTGTGTATCGATAAAGAGGCAATGTGTGTATTGTATAAATTAATCATAAAATGCTTGAGGTATTTAGTATTTCCGAAGGTAAAAAAAATTAGTGAGGAGGCTTCACCATTTCAGAATCTTGTTTTTATATTGATTTTGATAATAAAGAAGTCTAGTTCCAGTTTTCGTCAAAATCAAGATGCTCATAGTCGTCGCCACTGCCAAATTGTTCTTCTCCAAATTCATCATCTCCATACACATCTTCAAGACTACCATCTTTTGCTTCACTCACAAATTCGGGATCAATGGGTTCTAGTGGAACTTCTCCTTCAGCAAACATGAGGTTTGGGTAAATAAAGCCAGCTTCTGGTTCTGCTATATCTGCAAGCTCTATAATGAATGTCCACATCGATAAGAAGTCGTAGATATACACCAAATTTCTATGCTCTTTAGAGATTACGTGGTTGAGTTTTGTTTCTCCCATAGTACGGGTAGGTTCGCTTCCATCACTCATGTCAAATAGCGCTATTTCATCTCCTTGTTCCCATTGTTCATTACTTTCATAGAAAGAGGCCATTTCTAGGCCATCAAAACCAAAGGCTTGCGTAATCGCATTGTGGAAATCTTCAAAGGTAGCGTCTTCTTCAATTTCGATATCACGAAACACTTCGTCTTGTGAATTTAAAATGGCTCTAAAGCGGTAAATCATATTCTTATTTATTTGGATTGCAAAGATATTCTTTTAATTTATTTACTGAATCTATGTAGTGTAAAAGTCATGGTTGCTAACAAAAAGAAAGCGGTTATTTGATGCAATACACCTAGCCAAACAGGAACAAATAATATTAATGTAAGGACCCCTAGAATAAACTGTATTAGCACAAGTGCTAGGAGTATATTAATTCCTCTTTGTTGTAAAACGGTAGGCTTTGCTTTTCTAGATTTAAACCAAATAAGCGCAATAAAACCAACCAAAATATAAGCCAAGTAACGATGTATGAATTGCACACCGCTTTTTCCTTCAATAAAGTTTCTCCAAAGGGGTTCTTGTTCTGTGGTTACCGTTTCATGCATCAGTTGTCCGTCATTCATGAATGGCCAATGGTTATGAATCCATCCAGCATCTAATCCAGCAACAAAGGCTCCCCAAACAATTTGAACAACAAGAATAACAAGTCCCACTCTAATCATGTTTCTTAGTGAAGTATCTATTTTTTTCTTGGTAGGATATGCTAAATCTAGTACTACCCAAAAAGTGTATGCAAATGTTAAAAAGGCAGTCGTTAAGTGCATTGCCAGTCTGTAATGACTAACATCTGGTCTCTCAACCAAGCCGCTTTTTACCATATACCATCCCAAGAAGCCTTGAAATCCTCCCATAAAAAGCAGGATGATACATTTTTTTATAGTGGGCTTTGTGAGTTGTTTTTTTGCTAGAAAAAATAAAAAAGGGACCACAAATACTAAACCAATAAAGCGTCCTATCACGCGGTGAATCCATTCCCAGAAGTAGATGTCTTTAAACTCATCTAAGGTCATGTTATGGTTGAGTTTTTGATATTCTGGATATTGTTTGTATAAATTGAAGGCATCATTCCATTCTAGTACACTAGTAGGAGGAATCGTTCCCGAAATTAATTTATAGTTTGAAATAGACAAGCCCGAATGCGTTAAGCGAGTGATACCGCCCACTATAACCATAATGAATATAAGTGCACAACCTGTAAGGAGCCAGTATATTACCTTTTTATTGTCTTTCATAGGTTTCGTTTGTTAAGGCAAACCAGTGCAGGTTTTCTGTTTCTCCTGGGTATGGTTTGAATGCTGTTTTCTGAAATGCTAGTTTTTCCAAGACTTTTGCTGAAGCAGGGTTTTCGGGCAGTACATGTGCTATTATTTCAGCTAGCTTCAATGTTGTAAATGCATATTCCAAAATGGCTTTTGAAGATTCTGTAGCAATACCTTTGCCCCAATATTGTGGTAAAAAACGATATCCCAAATCTGTTTGATGGATGTCTTTTAAAAACTTGATCCCATTAAAACCAATGATTTTGTTATCTTCTTTATGTATTACAGCAAATCTGCCATAGCCATAGGTAGCATAATCATGTAACCATACATTTTGGATGAGTTGCTTTACTTCCTCCATAGAAGTTCTTACAATATCCCCCGTGTACTGTTGTGTTAATGTATTCGAAGCAAACTCTAAAACACCAGCTTCATCACCCAACTTAAAAGGGCGAAGGAGTAGTCTTTCTGTTTCTAGTGTTATTGGTTTCATGCTACTGTTAATCCTAGTGCTTTTCCTTTGTTCAACATAAAAGCCTTTGCAGCTTCATATTCATTGGGTATTTCACCTTCTAAGATCGCTTCTTTAATTGCATCTTTGATTTGTCCAATCTCACGAGAGGGTTTTAAACCAAAGGTTTTCATAATCTCTTCACCGCTTACCGGAGGTTCGAAATTACGAACACTATCGCGTTCTTCTACTTCTATAATTTTATCACGAACGACCTTGAAATTTTGATGGTATGTTTTAAATTTTTTAGGATTTTTGGTTGTAATATCTGCTTCACAAAGTGTCATAAGATCTTCTACGCATTCTCCAGCATCAAAGACCAAACGGCGCACGGCACTATCTGTTACGTCACTAGCCAGCACAATAGGACGAGAACTCATTAAGACCATTTTTTGCACAAACTTCATCTTATCATTTAAAGGCATCTTTAATCTCTTAAAAAGAGTAAATACCATTTTGGCTCCTACAAATTCATGTGCATGAAACGTCCAACCTAATTTTTTATCAAATCGCTTGGTGGGAGCTTTGCCAATATCATGTAGTAAAGCGGCCCAACGTAACCAAAGGTTGTCTGTTGTTTTTGCAATATTATCAACCACTTCTAGGGTGTGCCAAAAGTTGTCTTTATGACGTTGTCCTTCTTTTTCATCAACGCCTTGTAAAGCAACTAATTCTGGAAGGATGTAAGGTAATAATGCTGTTTTATGTAATAATGAAAACCCTTTTGAAGGTATAGGAGAAGCTAATATTTTATGTAATTCATCTACAATACGTTCTTTAGAAATGATTTTAATTCTAGCTACATTTCTAGTAATAGCATCCAGTGATTTTTTTTCAATCATGAAATCCAATTGCGTTGCAAAGCGCAAGGCACGCATCATACGCAGTGGGTCATCACTATAGGTAATATCAGGATCTAATGGTGTGCGTATTATTTTGGCATCTAAGTCTGCAATGCCATCAAAGGGATCTAATAAGGCTCCAAAGTTATCTTTTCCTAGGCTTAGTGCTAAAGCATTAATCGTGAAATCTCTTCGGTTTTGATCGTCTTGTAAAGTGCCGTTTTCAACAACAGGATTACGACTATCTTCACTGTAAGATTCTTTGCGAGCTCCCACAAACTCTAATTCAATACCTCCAGTTTTTAACATGGCGGTACCATAATTTTTAAAAACAGAAACATTCGGTTTCCCAGGGAGTAATTTTGATACTTCTTTGGCAAGGGCAATACCGCTTCCTATGGCAACAATATCGATGTCTTTAGCATCGCCTCTTTGTAATAAAAAGTCACGCACAAAACCACCAATGACATAGGCGTCTAAACCAAGGTTAGATGCAGCCTGTGAAACGGTTTTAAAAACAGGATTCTGTAAAGCGTTTGCGTATGTTGATATAGCCACGGAATTGCATATTTGTTTGCATTTGCAAAGTTACAGCATAGGGCTTAAAAACCGAAGTGAATTCAGACTATTTACACCCTTTATTCTCGGATGACTTTTACTTGTCCATCCATGGTTAATTTAATTATGGCAGAAGGTTTTGCGGGTTTATTATTTCTGTCATAATCAACGACATAATCTACCCCATCTAGAATTTCAGGAGCGATATCCTTAAAGGTCGCAG
>JBNMOX010000019.1:0-9628 GCA_051275835.1 Patiriisocius sp. | reverse complement strand
AATTCAATTTCTACAAAAACAAGCATGGTATTGGCTTTGCACTTGCGGAAGACCCAAATTATTCCAAAATACATACTGAAGAAAAAGAGATACAAGAGACACAGGTAATCCAAGAGATGCAAGAGGTGCAAGAGATGCAAGAGATGCAAGAGATGCAAGAGATGCAAGAGATGCAAGAGATGCATAAGTTAAAAAACAAGCAACTTAAAAAAGAAGAAAAGAATTTAAATAAAACTAAAAATTCTCTATATCGAATAGATAGCATACAATACAACAACAAAATAATGCACACACAACATAGTGTACAAAATAACACACAGAATACTGCAAAAACCTATTATCATTTAAGTACTGAAAACAAACATATTACAGAGCTTCTTATAAACAAAGACACTAGTGATGGTGACTTACTTAGGATTAAAGCAGCCTTTTTAGAGAAAGAAATTATCTTTAATTTTAAGCGAGTTAAAAGAAATAGCAAAGGAGAACTAACCCGTATTAAAATAAACATTGAAAATTCGAAAACTGGGAAACACATTATTTATGCTGGGGCAGAAGATGATAAACCTATTAACGAAATAATAATCGATTTACAATAATCAACCTATAAACGAAAAAAGCCCGCTATGCAGGGCTTTTTTTATTTCGTATGTTTACAGAGTGAAAAAATCAATATTTAAAACACTGGCAAAAATAAATAAAGTGGTACTTCCTAGCTTTACAAAAAGAAGACTCGATTTGGCAAAAGCTTCAAAAACACAAATGGCTATTTTTGGGTACCGTTTATGGGTCACTAAAAATGCCCTGGATTAATAGTGAAGTATTGCAGCTATAGGGTATTCTTTTATTTTTTTGGCTCCTTGTAAAAATTCTAGTTCCATCAAAAAATTACACTGTACAATAATCCCTCCCATCTTTTCTACCATATTACATACAGCTCTTGCTGTACCTCCTGTTGCTAGGACATCATCATGAATTAAAACACGTTCGCCTTTGGCAATAGCATCTTTATGTATTTCTAGGGTATCTGTACCATATTCCAGTTCATAGGTTTCAGAAATCGTTTCGAAAGGTAGTTTTCCAGGTTTACGTACTGGCACAAATCCAGCTCCTAATTCTTGCGCTAGCGTATTTCCAAAGAAAAAACCACGCGCTTCAACACCTACTACTTTGTCTATTTTTTGACTACCAACAAGGTCAAGTAATCTATCCAAACAAGCCTGAGAAGCTTCCGGACTAGAGAGTAAAGGCGTAATATCTTTAAAAACAATACCTTCTTTTGGAAAGTCATGAATATCGCGAATGTAATCTTCTAGTTGTATCATTAGTCTAGCGTAAAACCAAGAAAGGCTTACTAAATGTAAGCCGCTTTTTTTAAGTATATAAAAAATATTATTTAAAGCTTTCGCTTACCATCGCTATAAAAGCTAATACAGCGCAAACTGCTAAAGTTCCAATTACTAATCCACCTACACCCATAGTATTATTTTATTTATTAATAATTACAAAATTAAATGATTCTAGTACATTCCCAATAACTTAATCTATTTTATTTTTTGATCACTATAGGTGCCCCATCTGCTGCTGCTATTTTCTTCCATTTCAGATAGCCACGAAGCATCAATAAAAAATGGATCCCATGCATTACCGCCAAGAACCATAAAGATGCCAGCACGCAAACTATCGTAGCTAATACCTGTCCTACCGCCATGATAGAATAGCCTTTAATACTTTTTCGATTTAGCAAGTCAAAAGCTACTAGAATTAGGATTGCAGATGCAATTTCAATACCCGTTTTGGGAAATTCGAAGGTCATATAAAAGAATTAAAATATTCGTTAAACTTAGGCTCATCATCAAGTATGGACGCATCGAAAATATATTTGATAAAAAAAACTAATTTGTAAGATAATACATCCATAACAGACCAATTCAAAAAAAATTGAGAAGCTAGATTGTAAATAGATTTAATTATATTAGCATCAACCTAATTAAAAAAAATGAAACATACATTATTTTGCACACTAGGATTATTATTATTTGGTTCTTGCGCTACTTTTAATCCACAATACAATTCAGAACAAGAAACTACAACCCAAGATAATAAACAAATTGAGCATAGTTTTTACTTAATTGGAGATGCAGGAAACGCTCCTTTAGGAGAATCTAGTCTCGCTTTACAAGCTTTTAAGACAGCATTAGATAATGCTTCAAAAAATAGTACTGCTATTTTTCTTGGTGATAACATCTATGAAAAAGGATTACCTAAAAAAAAGGATAAAAATAGAGCGCTTGCTGAACATCAACTTATTGTTCAAACAAGAGCCGTAAAAAACTTTAAAGGACAAAGCATCTTTATCCCTGGGAACCATGACTGGTATAGTGATGGCCCTGAAGGTTTAAAGCGCCAAGAAAAATATATTGAAGATATTCTAGGAAAAGATAGTTTTTTACCAGAAAATGGCTGTCCTATCGAGAAAATTCATATTTCTAATGACATTGAACTTATTATTGTCGACAGTCAGTGGTATATAGAAGATTGGGATAATCATCCTACTATTAATGATGAATGCGAATTTAAAACAAGAAACGATTTTTTAGATGAATATGAGAGTCTTATTAAAAAAGCGAGAGGAAAGACTACCATTGTCGCTCTGCATCATCCTATGTACACCAATGGCCCTCATGGCGGACAATACTCTTTTGCAGACCATATGAAACCAGTTCCTGTTCTGGGAACCCTTAAAAACCTAGTTCGAAAAACAGGAGGTGTTGTAAATACTGATCTACAGAACATTCGTTATAATGAACTTAAAAGACGTTTAGTGACTATTTCACAAGAGAATAAAAAAGTGGTATTTGTTTCTGGTCATGATCATAGTTTACAATATTTAGTAGCCGATAACCTACACCAAATTGTTAGTGGGTCGGGCTCAAAAATTTCTCCAACACGTAATATAGGTGCTGGGCAATTTTCATATGGAACACCAGGTTATGCAAGGCTTGATGTATACAAAGATGGTTCTTCCCATGTTCGTTTTTACGGAACTGAGGAAAACAAGCTTGTATATGAGACTGATGTAATTAAATCTGAAGACAAAAAATCAGTTAAAGTCTATCCAACAACTTTTCCAAAAGAAATGGCAGGGCTTGTTTATTCTGAAGAAGAAACAGATAAGTCTGGTTTATTTAAATTTCTTTGGGGTGATCGCTATCGAAAGTTATATAGCACCTCGGTAATGGCACCAACTGTAGATTTGGATACCATGTATGGAGGTTTGAAGGTTATTAGAAAAGGAGGTGGAAATCAATCTATTTCCCTCCGTCTTGAAGATAAAAATGGGGCTCAGTACGTGATGCGTGCATTACGCAAAAATGCAGTTCAATACTTACAATCCCTGGTATTTAAAGAGAATTATATCGAAGGGCAGTTTGATAAAACTGGAACGGAGGCTCTAGTACTCGATGTATTTGCGGGATCGCATCCCTATGCTCCTTTTGTAACAGGAACCTTGTCTGATGCTATCGGTTTATATCATACAAATCCAACACTCTATTATATTCCAAAACAAAGGGCATTGGGTAATTTTAATGGTGAATTTGGAGACGCATTATACATGATTGAAGAGCATACTTCTGAAGGACACAGTGACCAGGCTAGTTTTGGTTTTAAGGATACGGTTATTAGTACCGAAGATGTAATGGATAAATTACATAAGGATGAAGATATTGTAATAGATGAGGCAGCATATATTAGAGCACGCTTATTTGACATGCTCATTGGTGATTGGGATAGACATTATGATCAGTGGCGTTGGATTGAATTTAAAGAAAATGGAAAAAAGGTATATCGCCCTTTACCACGAGATAGAGATCAAGCATTCTCTATTATGTCTGATGGGCCTTTATTTGGACTTGGTGTTGCATTAATACCAGCAGCACGAATACTCAGAAAATATAATGATGATTTGGTCGATGTTAAGAGTTTCAATGTTGAACCCTATCCCTTAGACATGGAATTCATCCAACATTCAAACAAAGCTGTTTGGGATGCAGAAGTAAAGGCAATCCAAGATGGTATTACAGACGCTGTAATTGAAGAGGCATTTTTAAACTTTCCTGAGGAAGTTCGAGATGAGTCTATGGATAAAATCAAAAGGAAATTAAAATCAAGACGAGGTAATCTGCAAGCCATATCTGACAGATATTTTAAATTAGTTAATAAATTTGCCGTCATAAAAGGAACAAATAAGGATGACTATTTTACTATTGAATGCCTATCTAATGGTGAGGTTAAAATAATTGCACAACGCATTAAGAAAGGTAAAAAAGCGGATGTATTTCTAGAACGAACCTATAACAAATCTGAAACGAAGGAAATATGGATTTATGGTTTAGATGACGATGATATTTTTGAAGCAAAAGGGAAAAATAATAAGATTAAGATTCGATTAATTGGAGGTCAGAATAATGACACATATATTATTCCAGAAGGGGGTAAAATTGTTATTTATGATTATAAGAGCAAAAAAAATGATGTCTCTCAAGTAAAAAAGGCAAGGATGCGTCTAAATGATGACTATGATGTGAATGTGTACGATTATAAAAAATTAAAAAACAATACCAATGCAATAATACCTATAATAGGCTCTAATCCAGATGATGGTTTTAAAATAGGAGTAACAAATATCAATACCGATTATGGTTTTGAAAGAAACCCATTCACTAGCCAACATATTGTCTCGGCTGCTTATTATTTTGCAACACAAGGTTTTGAATTGGCGTACAGAGGAGAATTTGCCAATGTAGTTGGAAATTTAAATCTTGGGATAGACGGACAATTTAATAGTCCGAATTATGCCATTAACTTCTTTGGCTATGGAAACAGTACACCAAACCCAGAGGCAGATGATGATGATGGCTTTGATACAGACTTAGACTATAATCGAGTTAAAATTAGAAGTATCAAAGTAATGCCTTCATTGATTTGGAAAGGTGATTTTGGCTCTAATGTCAAAGCGGGTATATCTTATGAAAAGAATGAGGTTAACTCTACCAATGGCCGAGTTTTGGCTGAGGAATTTAGTGACCCCACATCACCTGTCAATGAATCGGTTTTTGATGACCAAGATTTTTACGGCGCAGAAGCCACTTATGCATTCAAAAATAAAGATGATAAAGCTTTTCCAACACTAGGTATGGAAGTTGGACTGAAAGTTGGATATAAACATAATGTAGAGACCAGTAAAGGGTTTGGTTATGTGATGCCAACATTAGCTTTTGATTATAAATTAATTTCTAGTGGTCAAGTAGTCCTAGCAACCAATATAAGTGGTCATGTGAACTTAGGTGATGACTTTGAGTTTTTTCAAGGTGCTACGCTAGGAGCTAATACAGGCCTAAGGGGCTTTCGGAACGAACGGTTTACAGGAAAAAATGCCTTTGTGCAAACTACAGATATTCGCTGGAATATCTTGGGCTTAAAAACAGGAATACTCCCCATAAGCCTGGGTGTATTTGGTGGATTTGATTATGGTCGTATATGGGTTGACGATGACCTAGTCTTAGACCCAACGTTTAATGATGACCTTTGGAATACATCCATGGGGGGTGGTATATTCATAAATTTAGCACAGATCATGACAGCTAACATTTCGGCATTTAATAGCGATGATGGATTACGCCTTGCGTTTAAAATGGGCTTTGGTTTTTAAGAAAATTTAGAAAACAAATCTCCCAAACTTGATGTATCCCTTTTAAATGTTTTGAAAAAAATGCTTTTTTTTTGTATCTAATGTATGTCTTCCTTCCGATTTTTATTTCCAAAAGAAGAAACAAGAAACGTAGCTATTTTCTTTGATTGTATATCTATTCAGAAATTGGTAAACAAATAAAATCACACATATTTAGTAGTGGTTCGTATTGGAGTTCTTTGGAAATCACTGAGTCTAATAACTTTTTGAATGCTTGGATCCAGTTATCCCCCTATGGTGACCAGGGCAGTAGCCCAAAGCTGGAAAAGTTCTTCGTGCATGCAGTTCACGCTTTTTAACAATGTACAAAACCAATACTGCTATCATTAAGCAGTGTTGGTTTTTTTATGGTTACTCAATCATTTAATTAAAACATTTCTATTCTCTAAATCGGCAAGAAATTGGGTTAAATGTTATGCTAATTCTTAAATTGTGGGCAAAAAAACTAGCAATTTACAAAAACGCTGTAAAGCACTAGTATCATTGGTGACCTCGACTGAATTGAAGATCCAGAAAAAATTCAATGTTGCAAATAAGAAATCCCGCATTGCAAAAAACACAAAACCCCACTCCTTTTAAGAGTGGGGTTTCTTGAGTGTCGTGACCTCGGCTGGATTCAAACCAGCAACCTCTTGAGCCGTAATCAAGTGCGCTATTCAGTTGCGCCACGAGGCCGTTTTGAAACAAATACGTCTGTTTCGGGGTGCAAATATAAATAAATAGAACACACTAATCCTAGTATTTTATATAAAAAATTTATGAGTTTCTTTTTAATGTAAAACCACTTAAAAAAAAGGGTAATATTATCCAGTTTGTTTTAACAATAGTTTATCATAAACTTGAAAAATCTTAGGAAAAATTTGGTAAAAAGAACATTAGAATCAACATAGTTTTGCAATCTGTACCAAACACATAAATAAAATTATGAAAAGATTAAAAGACGGCAGTAAATTAATTATTACGATGACAGCAATACTTATACTGGGCTTTCTAATTTCTGGAGTTTGTTTTAATTTGTAAGCTAATCTTTATTGAATCTCGGCACTCAAGCCTGCATCCAACAACATACTACACCGCGTTTTCAACTCATCATAAGGTCCTGTCTTTACAGTACACTTCCCTTTATAATGAACAATAATAGAACATTGTTCTGCTTGCTCTGGACTATGGTCGCAAGCATACATTAGTACATTAATGACATGATCAAAGGTATTGACCTCATCATTAAATAAGACAATTTGATTCTCGAGTACTTCTTGCTCGAGTAGGTCAACATCCTCTTGTATTTGTTCTTTGGTATTAATCACAATGTAAAAGTAAATTCAAATGTTTTAAAAAAACGTAACGAACTGTTTAGTGCCATATTTATAAGATAAATTTTGCAGCTACCCAATTGTTTCGTTCTTTATTCCCAACGAAATTAAAACCAAGTTTATTGCAAGCTTCTATAATAATGGGCAAGTCCTCCATGTAAAATCCGCTAAGATATAATTCTCCTTTTGGCAACAAGCTCCCTTTGTACACTGCCATATCATTCAATAATATGTTTCTATTGATATTAGCTATTACTGTATGGTATTTTTTTTTTGGTATTGTTGTAGCGTCACCTAGAGAAACATTAATATGAGCACATCCGTTTCTCCCTATATTTTCTTCGCTATTTTCTACACACCAAGAATCAATATCAATAGCATCTAGTTGCTTTGCGCCTCGCTTCGCTGCTAAGATAGCAAGCACCGCTGTACCACAACCCATATCCAAGACTGTTTTTCCTTCATAATCATTTTCAAGAATATGCTGCATCATCATAAAGGTAGTTTCATGATGTCCAGTTCCAAAAGACATTTTAGGCTCTATTACAATTTCATATTCACAATGATATGGTGTATGAAAAGGAGCGCGTACAGCACAAGTTTCATCTACAACTATAGGATCAAAATTCTTCTCCCACTCTGCGTTCCAATTTACTTGTGCAATTTCTTTTTTCTGAAAAGTTATCTCAAATTCAGAAGAGCTTAACACATGGATATCTTCTAAAATTTCCGAAGTCCACATTTCTTTCTGAATATAGGCCAAAACACCTGTTTCGCTCTCTACAAAACTCTCGAACCCTGCAAAGCCTAATTCGGCTATTAATATTTCAGTACCTGGCTGCGGTGGTAATACTGTAAAATGATACTCTATATAAACTGACATAATTTAAATTTGGGTACAATGAGGATTACTCAAATGCATTAATAATAGCCATGAAATCTGCTGCATGTAAAGCTGCACCTCCAATAAGACCACCATCAACATCTTTTTTACTAAATATTTCTTTGGCATTTCCAGGTTTTACACTGCCCCCATAGAGTATAGAAACTCCTTCAGAAACGTCTGTGTCAAAAACATCTGCCAACGTATTCCTTACAAATTGATGCATCTCTTGCGCTTGCTCAGGACTTGCTGTCTCTCCTGTTCCAATAGCCCAAACAGGTTCGTAAGCCAAAATAACATTATTCCAATTTTCTTTGGCAATATGAAAAAGACCTTCTGTTAGCTGCTCTTTTACAACATCAAAATGAGTTCCAGATTTTCTATCTTCTAATTGTTCACCAAAACAAAAGACAATAGTCATTTCATTTACTAGGGCCGTACTGACTTTAGTTGCCAATATTTCATTGGTTTCCCAAAACATAGCACGTCGTTCACTATGTCCTAAGATAACAGTATCAACCCCTACACTTTTTAGCATACTAGCAGACACCTCACCAGTAAAAGCTCCTTTTTCTGCTTGGTGCATATTCTGTGCAGCAACCAATATCTCTGTATCCAACAAGGCTTGATTTGCGCTTTGTAAATTGGTTAATGGAGGTGCTACAATAACAGATACATCATCTGGCAGTTCTTGCTCTTTCAATGCATCTAAAAGTTGATAGGTTTCTGAAATATCACAATTCATTTTCCAATTTCCTGCTACTATATTCTTTCTCATACGAATGTTATTTATGCTTTATCTATTCCTTTTTCAAGGCTTCTTTTATTCTAAAATCATTTAGTTCAACAGCTCGATACAAGCTAATAGTACCGGTCGTGTCTACTACCATATAGCGCGGTATCCAATCCAGATCAATGGCTTTTCCAAAAGCTCCTTTCCAACCCGATGACACAAAATAATGATTTCCTTCAAGGCTATATTTCTTAATACCCCTTTTCCAGCTTTCTTCGCTTCTATCTAGTGAAAGAAACAAAAATGTTGCCTCTGGGTATTCCTTTTGCAATTTTTTAAGTGTTGGCATACCCTCAATACAATCTCTACACCAACTTGCCCATACATCAATAAAAATAGTTTCTCCTTTATGGGCCTCTAAAATACTTGAAAAACTAATATCTTCAGCCTCAAGTGATAAAAAAACATCGTCTAGCGCCTCTTTCGGAAATACTACAAGGTCTAGTCCTTGAGAGCAACTTGAAATAATAATGAAAAATAAAACAGCAATATATTTCATAATATATGTTTACAAATTCACACCCTAGTCTAAATTCTTTTTATTAATTATTAATTTTTGGATCAAGCCAACCATACAATATATCGACAAAAATATTAATTAGTATAAATAGGCTCGCAATTACAATAACAGTTCCCATAATAACAGGGAGATCACTTTTATTCAAGGCATCTACGATTTCTTTACCTATGCCATTCCAACCAAAAATAAATTCAACAAAAACAGCACCAGCAAGCATAGAAGCAAACCATCCAGAAATAGCCGTTACCACAGGGTTTAAAGAATTTTTTAAAGCATGTTTCCGTATCACAGCTCCCATAGAAAGTCCTTTTGCTTTGGCAGTTGTAATATAATCTTGATTTAAAACTTCTAGTAAAGAATTCCGCAT
>JBNMOX010000018.1:0-9682 GCA_051275835.1 Patiriisocius sp. | reverse complement strand
GACACATTCCTTTCTTTATAAAAACTGGAAACATATTGGTGGTATCGCACATACACATGCTACGTATTCGGTTGCTTGGGCGCAGGCACAACAAGACATACCTATATTAGGTACTACGCATGCCGATCATTTAACAGTAGATATTCCTTGCGCTGAGCCTATGAATGATAGCCTTATAGAAGGCAATTACGAGCATAACACTGGTATGCAAATTATCGATTGTTTTAAGGAAAGAGGTCTATATCCTGAAGAGGTGGAAATGATACTTATAGGTAATCACGGTCCGTTTGCATGGGGAAAGACTGCAGCAAAAGCAGTTTATAACAGTAAGGTATTAGAAACGGTTGCACAAATGGCATACCTCACGCTTCAAATAAATCCGAACGGAACTCGGTTAAAAGATGCATTAATTAAGAAACACTATGAACGTAAGCACGGCAAAAAGGCCTACTACGGTCAATAACTATAAAAAATTTATAAAATTGAATATATTGGAAAAGGAAATATGGTTTGTAACAGGCAGTCAAGATTTATATGGAGAAGAAGCACTTAAACAAGTTGCTAAAGATTCTCAACAAATAGTGGAAGGATTTAACGCCTCAGATAAAATACCGGTATCTATAGTCTTTAAGCCTACTGTAAAATCTCCGACCGAAATTACAGATATCTGCCTGCAGGCAAGTTCAACGAAAAACTGTATCGGTATCATTACATGGATGCATACATTTTCACCTGCCAAAATGTGGATAAAAGGGTTGAGTGTATTGAACAAACCTTTATGTCATTTACATACACAGTTTAACGCTGAGGTGCCATGGGAAACCATTGATATGGATTTTATGAACCTAAATCAATCGGCACATGGTGATCGCGAATTTGGTCATATGATGACCCGCATGCGCAAGAATAGAAAGATTATTGTTGGGCATTGGCAAGAAGATAGAATACAAAAGAAACTTGGTAACTGGGCACGTGTGGCCATGGGATGGGATGAATTTCAGAATCTTACCGTTGCACGAATTGGTGATAATATGAGAGAAGTTTCGGTAACCGATGGTGACAAGGTTGAAGCACAATTACGATTCGGTTTTTCAGTAAATGGCTACGATTCTTCAGATGTTGTTAAGCATATAAATAAATTAAAGCAAGATGAAGTCGATACCTTGGTGATGGAATATGAGAATAGCTATGAATTAAGCGAAAAGCTGAAAAGTGGAGGAGAAAAAAGACAATCATTAATTGATGCTGCAAAAATAGAATTAGGACTCAGAGGATTTTTAGAAGAAGGTGGCTTTAAGGCGTTTACCGATACATTTGAAAATCTTGGTGAGTTAAAACAATTACCTGGTATTGCCACACAACGCTTAATGGCAGATGGTTATGGATTTGGTGGTGAGGGAGATTGGAAAACTTCTGCTTTGTTAAGAGCTTTAAAAGTTATGGCCACCGGCCTCAAGGGTGGAACCTCTTTTATGGAAGATTACACATATCATTTTACCCCAGAAAAGGCATATGTTATGGGGTCTCATATGTTAGAAATTTGTCCCTCGATTGCCGATGCAAAACCATCTTGTGAAGTACATCCGTTAGGTATAGGAGGAAAAGAAGACCCAGTTCGATTGGTTTTTAATTCACCTGCTGGTCTTGCAATTAATGTGTCACTAGTAGACTTAGGTAATCGTTTTAGGTTGGTGGTCAATGAAGTAGAGGCTGTAGAGCCAATTGGTAAATTACCTAATTTGCCAGTTGCTAGGGTGATTTGGGATGCGAAACCAGACTTAGAGATTGCAGCTACATCTTGGATTTTAGCAGGTGGGGCCCATCATACGGTTTATTCTCAGGCGCTGACTACTGAATTTATGGAAGATTTTGCGGAAATGGCAGGTATTGAGCTGGTCGTTATTGATAAAAACACAACGATTCGAGAGTTTAAAAATCAATTAAATGCCAATGAGGCATATTATCATTTATTCAAAAATAAATTATAACAATCCATATACTATGAAACCATTCACCAAACTAGGTTATTCATTTGTGCTATTTGGCATTTTAATGTTTAACATAAACTGTAAAGAAAAAACCATGAAAAAAGATAGTGCAGAAATATCAGAAGTAATAACTAAGAGTATACGTGTTGAAAAGCGTGATTATGGAGTTACCCAGAACGGTGAGAAAGTGGATATTTTTACGATAACGAACAAAGATGGTATTGTCGTTAATATTATTACTTTCGGTGGACGTATTACATCTTTAACAGCTGCAGACAAGAATGGCAAAATGGAAAATGTTGTTTTAGGTTTTGAGAATTTAGAACAATATGAAAAAGATAATCCATTTTTTGGAGCATTGGTAGGTCGTTACGGTAACCGAATAGCTAAAGGAAAATTTAGCCTGAATAATACTGATTACACGTTAGCCAAGAATAATGGTGAAAATAGTTTACACGGAGGGGTAAAGGGTTTTGATAAGGTTGTGTGGAAGGTATTAGAGGTAAATGAGGGTGATAAGGGGGTTTTAAAGCTTAGTTACCTAAGTAAGGATATGGAAGAGGGCTTCCCTGGAAATTTGAAAACGGTTGTAACCTATACTTTGAATAAGGACAATAGTTTGGATGTTTTGTATGAAGCAACAACAGATAAGACTACAGTAGTTAACCTAACCCAACATTCCTACTTTAATCTTTCAGGTGATTTTTCACAAACGATTTTGGATCACGAAGTGGAAATTGCTGCAGATAAATACATTCCTGTAGATGGTGGATTAATACCCACAGGAGAATTAGCTTCGGTAGAAGGTACTCCTTTCGATTTTAGAAAAGCAAAGTTAGTAGGGAAAGATATCAACGCAGAAAATAAACAAATAGAATTAGGTGGTGGTTTTGATCATTGTTGGGTATTAAACGACTATAAATCTGGTTACCGTTCGGTAGCCAAAGCGTATCACCCAGAATCAGGTCGTATATTAGAAGTTTTAACTGATGAACCTGGCATACAATTTTACTCAGGGAACTTTTTGGACGGAACACTTCCTTCACCAAATGGGGGGTTATATGCAAAGAGAAGCGGATTTTGTTTGGAGACACAACACTATCCAGATACCCCAAATCAATCAGAATTTCCTTCTGTAGCCCTAGAGTCAGGAGATAAATATTCAACCAAAACAACTTTTAAATTTACAACCAAATAAACCAAATAAACCAACTCAATGCAACCATTAGACACATTAGACTGGATCAGTATTTCCCTTTATTTTTTAATACTTGTCGGAATAGCCATATGGGTTATTAGAAAAAAAGAGGACAATACGGAAGATTATTTTTTAGCTGGTAGAAATGTCGGTTGGTTTGTGGTAGGTGCCTCAATATTTGCATCTAACATTGGTTCGGAACATGTTGTAGGACTTGCAGGTACGGGTGCAAGTAATAAATTGCCCTTATTGATTTACGAAGTTCAGGCTTGGGTAGTTTTAATATTGGGCTGGGTATTTTTACCTTTTTATGCTAGAAGTGGAGTATTTACAATGCCTGAATTTTTAGAAAAACGTTTTGATGCTAGATCAAGATGGTTATTATCAATTTTTTCAATCGTAGCCTATGTTTTAACAAAGATATCTGTGACTATATATGCCGGTGGTATAGTGGTTTCCGCACTTTTAGGAATCGATTTTTGGACCGGGGCAATTGCAACGGTGATACTTACGGGTATTTATACCGTTTTAGGTGGAATGAGAGCTGTAGTGTATACAGAAACTTTACAAGCGGTACTTTTAATTATAGGTGCAGGTGTACTTACCTATATAGGACTGGATAGAGTAGGGGGTTGGGGAAGTATGGTTGATACCTTGGGGCCTGAGTATTTTAATATGTGGCGACCTGCTTCAGACCCAGACTTTCCATGGCCATCGCTTTTAATAACGAGTACCATTGTTGGTATTTGGTATTGGTGTACAGATCAATATATAGTACAACGAGCCCTTACTGCACGTAATATCAAAGAAGGGCGTAGAGGTACTATATTCGGAGCGTTGTTGAAATTGTTGCCTGTGTTTTTGTTTCTTATACCAGGTGTTATCGCTTTAACTCTTAAAATGAGAGGTGAATTACATTGGGATAATCCAGATGAAGCTTTTCCGGTGTTGATGAGTAACCTTTTACCCTCTGGATTACGTGGTTTGGTCGCAGCGGGATTGTTGGCGGCGTTAATGAGTTCTTTGGCTTCAGTATTCAACTCATGTTCGACCTTGTTTACAGTTGATATTTATAAGAAATTAAGGCCTAATACCCCAGAGAAAAAATTAGTACGTACTGGTCAAATAGCAACTGTTGGTGTAGTAATTATCGGTATTATATGGATTCCGATTATGGCCAACATTTCAGGTGTTCTCTATGAGTACCTACAAAGTGTTCAATCGTATATAGCACCTCCTATAACCTCAGTTTTTATACTTGGTATTTTTTATAAAAGAATTAATGCAATAGGCGCATTATCAACCTTGGTCATGGGTATTGTGGTCGCCTTTACAAGAATTGTTCTAGAACTAATCAAGAAAGATTTGAATCCTGATGGATTTTTATTTAAAATGGGAGATATGAATTTTTTAAGTTTCGGTGCATGGTTTTTCCTATTCTGTTTAATATTCCTGACCGTTGTGAGTTTGTTGACTAAAGCACCTGATAATGAAAAAATAGTTAACCTTACATTCGGTACCATTTCGGAGGAAGAAAAACAGAATAACAAGAACAGTTATAATTGGTTGGATATTGCTATATCTATATTAATTATCATTATTGTAGCCGGAGTAATGTTATTTTTTAATGGGTCGTAGACCCAAGACTATCAAAATTAACTTATAAAATGGATTTTTTTTGAATGTTTTTCATTATTTAAGAAACTTTGCATAGGTTGAGTTTTTCTTGGTGTCTCTCAATGTACCCAAATCTAATTTCCACATATGGTTTCTATTTTTATAATGGACTTAAGTGCTGAAATGAAGTTAATTGTTGCAATCCTCACCTTTTAAATATGGAGTACCAAAAATACAAGGTATTAAGAACCAAATTACGCTTCCATTTTATGAAAATGCAATTCTTAAAATCATCACTTAACCAAACCACTGGGATATTTTATAAAACATTACATTGTCCGTAACTCAGCGAAATAATAGATGTGTCCAAACTTGGGTTTGTCCGTAAATAATTTGCTAGAATTCGATTTTTAACAACAAGAGCGGTGATTTGTAATTCTCCCTGGTTAAAATATACTCCAAAACATCTACTTGAGAAAATAAAAAGAAAATGTTTCTAACTTTTAATCTTGATCCATTTTTTGTTAAGTTAACTTGTCCAATGACTAAAACTTGATGGTTTTTTCTTTTTTATCTAATCCGATTTCATAGGCTCCCCTTACTTTTTTGTAAGGTAAATCGATGATATTATCGGACCTCAAATACGCATTTGGGGTATATGCCGTCTTACCGTTCAAAGTAATAGACACCTCTCCGGTCTTTAAATTATAGGCTACTTTTTTGAATGTTCCAGCATCTAGCGTAAGCCACAACTTTTTCGGCGCTAAATATATTTTCGATTTTGCTGCCGTAGTTATATCCACTTCAATGACTTCATTCTTTAGGGAAAGATTGCCTCCAAATGCCAACCAACCTAAATCTTTATCTTGTGTGATATATGTTGCAGAATTTACAGCATAGCCATAAAAACCAGATCCATAATCTCCGGAAATACCATCAATTTTTAAAGTGGATGGAAATGAATGGAATGCAGCAGGCCCAAATCCATCTTGGGTAATATTGGAAATTCCCCCTAAAAGACCACCATAACCTACTTTCAACATGTACAAATCTTCAGGAGTTTTTCTGAATTGTCTTAAAACTGGAATGGCGTTTAATGATGAACCATAATGGTGAATTTGACGTTCTATTCTTGATGTTTCGCCAGCTTTACCACCATATAGAAAATCCCAATACCTTCTTGCATTTCCATTATAGGCCCAATGCGGCATTACAGGCATATAAGCTAAAATGGCATTTAGGGTAATATTGGCTTTGTAATCGTATCCAAAATAATCGGACCACATGTATACCTCTTCTTGCCCAGTAGAATCCCATGGCATTTCACTGCCAAAAGGATAATCTAAGGCACGCCATTGATCTGCCCTTTCCTTCATACGAGCCTCCAGGTCGGTAGCCATTTCGTTATAATTTTCATTTTTAAGGTCCTCTAAAATCAATAGAAAAACCGAACCCTCCATTTGCCCATACTGTGCATAATATGGTGCTTGTTCAACCATTGCAATGCTGGTTTGGTATGCGTTTTTTAAATACCAATCCCAAGATTGATTGTCTACAAGTCCATTATAATTGCGAGCCAAACGGTACATCACCCAATAAGCGGCGGAAACATGAGGATAATTGTACGACCTACCGGGATCATTGGAATGCTCATGATTCCAAGCAGCCCACGTTTTATAGTTTATTTTGTCGCTATAGGTACCTTTTGGTAGGGAATCAGGTTCATAATAAAACACACTCTTTTTGACACCATATTTATGAGGGCCATCACTATATTGAATGCCTCCCCATAAGGTGTTGTCTACAAACTGCTGCAATTTTTTAATTTCCTCACGGTCGGGTTGTATTAACTGTTTCATTATTGCCGCCAACCAGCTTCCAGCTCCTCCTTCATCACTCAAACCGCTTATCCACACCCTACTGTCTTGGGTTACCTGCTCCTTTTTTTCGTAATCATAGCTTATAGGTGAAGGGGTTCTACCAAATGGGTCGTTAGGGTCCTCAAACCATTGCGCTGTTGTCAAAAAGTGTCCAATATCTTTGACCACCTCTTCTTCAGGTTTTATTACCTTATAATTGATAGATTGTTGAACACCATGTTTATAGGCGATGGTCACTCTCGCCCTTCCCCATTTTTTTCCTAAAACAAGGTATTTCTTTATTCCCGATGGCGAGTTTCCGTCTTCCTTAATTTGCAAAGCATCTTTAGGGAATATATCAATGGAGCTAACCTCGCTTTTGTAGTTTACGAAAAGACTCGCCTTGACATCTTTGGGAACTACATAACCTGGTACACCAATGGCAACAGGTCTTTCTTCTTTGATTAATGTTTCCTGTATATTCTTAACCCCCTCAGAAAGAACAAATTTTAGAGCATAATTTTTTGTTTCTTTTGGTTCAAGGACAATTGAGGTTGGTTCGTTCCATTGCTCTACTGATTTCCATTCATTTTCAGCATAAGCTTTGCTGTGTACCATCCATTCGTGGAAACCTTCAAATACAATACTTTTGGGGGTAGGGTCATCCAAAAGGGGGCGATATGCTTCAAACGGCATGTTCTCCTTTGGCAATATCAATAGTGCCGTTCCCTTTCCGCTGAGTCGTTTAACTTCTAAATAGCCGGCGTCCATTCCTATGTAGGGATCAAAAAATACATTTTGTTTATGGGTCTCTGTTAATGATTTACCTTCAAGAATATTGTTAAAAATCATGGGGATACCTAAAGCGCCAATTTCGATAGGCTTAGTTTGTTTATTGGTAATCTCAAAACGCATCACTAACTGACCATTGTCCACTTCGTAATACCGTTTGATGGTAACAGGTATGTTACTGGGTAGGGTATTGGCTAAATCTGATGCAGCCAGTATGTTACCACCTGTTTTTAAAGGCGTTACACCCGCTCTATTGCTAGCCGTGGAGTAGCTTATCCACGTACCACTAGCATCCTTTATCCTCAGATTGATATCACCTAAATGATATAGACTATCCTTATCCCTAATTTCCAATCTATCGCCTGGGGTGAAATCAAAACTCAATTCTTTGTTTGGTCTCAGGGCAGCTACAGTTTGGGAAGCCTTCACCAATTTTAACTGTAAGTCTGGAGTGTCAAATTTTTGATAAACTTCAGCAATACCCAATGTAGATTCCTTTTTTTCAACTCTGCTCCAGTAGCTAGGCCGTTGGGCGTTTATACTAAAAATGGATAATATTAAAAATGCCGAAACTATCCAAAACTTATTGTTTTTCATCGTCTTATTAATTTAAAATACAACTTTTATGTATTTATTTTATGCTATTATTTAGTTATCAGAAATCAGTTGAAAACTTCCATTTTGTCTTGTAATCTGTGCTCAACGGTATATCTTGAATCAAACTACGAAGCAATTCAACGGGCATGCTTCCTTCTTGCATCACCCTATCGTGAAATTGCTTCTCGCTCCATCCTTTCTCCAACATTTCGTTTTTTAAAGCATAAAATTGTAACCCGCCCATCATATAAGCCAACTGGTATAATGGTGGATAATTGGTAGTAAAGGAACGTCTCACCTCAGCTTCTGCATTGGCATACTCGTGCCCTACCTCATCAACCAAAAGTGTTATACATTCTTGCGGGGTCATTTCCCCAAGATGATACTTTAAGGAAAAAATAATCCTAGCACATCGGTGAATCCTCCAAAACAGCCTCACCAATCTCTGAAATGCATACGCTTTTTTTTGATTCCAATTCCTTTGGCGATCAATTCTTTAAAATAGTAGACCTATCATTTACTAAAGATTTTTTTAAAAAATCTGAATTCGGGATAAAGATTCTATCCCATAATAAACCAATCATTGACGAGTTCAACAAATTGCCCTCCCAAAATAAAGTAGAGCAGATTGCGACCCTTTTAATAATTATAAGCCATATTTCAAAATCGAAAACCATACCCTTATCGTCGTTTGTATACAGAAAACCATTCTCAGATGATGAGGGAAAACGAATGAATAACGTCTACAAATATGCTATGGAGAAATTTAATGAGCCAATTAGCTTAGAAGAAGTTTCGGATATCGCCAATATGAGCCGTAATGCTTTTTGCCGATATTTTAAAAAACAAACGAATAAGACATTTTTTCAATTTCTTATAGAAATAAGGATTGAAAATGCTTGTAAGCTCATTTTGAACAAACCAGAATATTCTATTTCTTTTATATCTGATCAGTCGGGATTCAACAATATTGCAAATTTTAACCGTAAGTTCAAGGAATTAAAAGGATGTTCCCCTATCCAATACCGTTCTCAATTTCAATTTAATAAATCTGATGATGATAAAACAGCTAGTACTTCGCTAAAGTGATTTAGGAGTCAGAAGGTCTTCGTATTAACACCAGTAAATAAATACATTATAGAATAAACGTAAAGGGTATCTTAATATTAAGATATATTATTAGTCTTATCTGCATCAACTTTATTCTGCTCATTAAAACCAATTACTAAAAGTTCAAATTCAGGAAGAATTAAATTTGAATGGTTTTGTATTGTTTTGCCACGCTTTTATTATATTCATAAGACGAAAGCACCAAAACGCTTTGATACGTGTCCTATCACGTGGCCTATTTAAGAAAAAATATTGTAATGATTTGATTATGAAATGAATAGGGTAGGGGTTTCTAGCTCTGCCACCCCGACTAAATATTTTTAAAACCCTGATAATCAATTGATTATCAGGGTTTTATATTTTTAAAAATACTGCCAAAACGTACCAAAACGGTACAAATTATATATCGAACGTGTCCTATTACGTGTCCTATTTTCATCAAAGATCTTCTTAATTTCTTTGTATAAAGGGTTTTAACATTTGAGTTCTCGGGGAACTCGGATTCGAACTTAAAAGGGAAT
>JBNMOX010000017.1:0-9871 GCA_051275835.1 Patiriisocius sp. | reverse complement strand
TCCACGACTATTTCTGGAGTACTCAATTTAGGAATCCCATCTTCTTCTGAAATAGCCGTATTTCCACCTATTTGGTCTTTACAAGAAACACATAATAAAATACAAATAACTAAGACATTACATTTCATGTTCATAAAAATAATATGGATTTTTATTAGAATAGCTTCTGAAATACTAAAGTTTTCACAAAAAGATAGGAATAAACTAAGAACTTAACTTACATTTGTATCAACAACAATTGTATATACAATTATGAAGATTGAAAATGTTATAAGATCTAGTCAACGCATTGAAATACATGAAAAGACAATTATTAACTTAATGTACACTTCAAGACAACTAGAACAAAGTGTACTCCATTTTAAAAAATATGATATTAGTGCGCAACAGTATAACGTGCTTAGAATCTTGCGAGGACAAAAAGGAAATCCTGCAAATCTTTCTACACTCCAAGAGCGTATGATAGACAAGAATAGTAATACAACGCGTTTAGTAGACAAACTACTAATTAAGGAACTCGTAGAGAGAAATCAATGTACATCCAACCGTAGAAAAATAGAGATTTTTATTACCAAAAAAGGAATAGAACTTTTAAAAATAGTAGATCCTATTGTATCAAAACACAATAAAGAAAATACCAAAAATCTTAACCATACAGAATTAATAATATTAAACAATCTTTTAGATAAATTAAGAAATGACGCATAATTTTACGCATACACTGCCAAGGAGATACACAACCAAAAAAAATGATAACACAAAGAAAGTTACTCCCCAAGACTTAGAATATTTTAATAAAGCAGTGCAATTATTTACTACTTAATAGAGGTTTCAACCCAATAAAATAGTACGTACACAAGAGCAAGAAGTATCAGGAAATCTACTTCCGCTTTCTTGAAATTAAAATCTCAATTAATAAGAACCATTTAAACTAATTTAAATCATAATTTTAATAAACAACACCATGAAAAAAATCATTAAATCAGTACTCGTTTTAACTATTGCCTTTGGCGCAGTAGCATTCACAAACACAATTAAAAAAGTAGACATCGTAGAAAGTTCTATTGAATGGACCGGGAAAAAAGTCTTAGGATCACACACAGGGACTATTCAATTAAAAGAAGGACATCTAGAAATGGATGGCAACGAACTTACAGGCGGTATGTTTGTGGTAGATATGACTACTATTAACGTAACAGACCTAAAAGTAGGGGATGGAAAAGAAAAATTAGAAGGTCATTTAAAGAGTGAAGACTTTTTTGGAGTAGAGGCGCATCCAACGGCTACACTTGTGTTTACTAGTGTTCAAAAAATGTCGGGAGCTTATGAAATAGAAGGCAACATGACCATTAAAGAGACCACATCCCCTATTGCATTCAATTTAGAAATGGATGGCAACACAGCTACAACAAAACTTAACATTGACCGCAGCAAATATAATGTGCGTTACGGATCTGGAAGTTTCTTTGATAGTTTGGGAGATAATACCATTTCAGATAAATTTGAATTAAACATCACATTGAAATTTTAAGATATATTTCATATTTCAGTAGTAAATTCTTTGTTATATTTGACACAAGAAATGAAAACAATAACAAATCATACTTGGTGGTGGAATAACTCTCGGCGATAATCGTGAGCAAAGCACTATTGTAGTATTTAAAATACCAAAGGCTTGTCATCACGACAAGCCTTTTTTTTATGTACAAATTTAAAACATACTCAAAAAAATTATTGGCAGATACCCTTACACCTGTATCTGTTTATTTGCGCTTACGAGATCGTTTTCCTAATAGCCTATTGCTAGAGAGTAGTGATTATCATGCAAACGACAATAGTTTTAGCTATATCTGCTGTACTCCTGTTGCGTCTATAAAAATAGCGCAAGAGAAAATTACAACCCAATTTCCAAAGAGTCCAACTACGGTAGTTCCTATTGATGAGAAGACTGAGGTTCCAAAAATTATTCAACAATTTTCTGAATCTTTCGTAGTAGATGAGACCCAACAATTCAAGTTCATTAACAATGGGCTTTTTGGGTATATGGGCTATGATATGGTTCGCTATTTTGAAGATATTGACCTCACTAAAAAGAAAGGAGATATCGATATCCCAGATGCCTATTATGCCGTGTATCAAAATGTAATTGCCATCAATCACTTTAATAATGAAGCCTATATTTTTGCACATTGTTATGAGACAGAAAATAATATAGCCGAAATAGAACAACTCCTTAGTTCCAAAAATTTCGCAGAGTATCCTTTTGCAAGAAATGGTGAACCTAGTACGAATCTAAAAGATGAAGCATTTAAAGAATTGGTTATCAAATGCAAAGAACACTGCGCTCGTGGAGATGTTTTCCAAATAGTGCCCAGTAAGCGTTTTTCTCAAAAATTTACGGGAGACGAATTTAATGTCTATAGAGCGCTTCGAAGTATAAACCCATCTCCCTATCTCTTTTACTTCGACTACGGAAATTTTAAAATATTTGGAAGTTCTCCTGAGGCACAATTAATAGTAAGGGATGATCTGGCAGAAATTCATCCTATAGCAGGGACCTTTAAAAGAACTGGAAATGACGAACAAGATGCACTATTAGCAAAAGAACTCGCCGTCGATGAAAAAGAAAATAGCGAACATGTCATGCTGGTAGATTTGGCTAGAAACGATCTCAGCCGTCATGGAAGTAATGTGAAAATAGAAATCTATAGAGAAGTACAATTCTTTTCGCACGTAATACATTTAGTGAGTAAAGTGACCGCTACCAAAAATCCAACAACAGCGACCATGCAAGTTGTGGCTGATACTTTTCCGGCAGGAACATTAAGTGGTGCACCAAAACATAAGGCAATGACTTTACTAGAAAAGTATGAAAATGTAAATAGAGATTTTTATGGCGGTGCAATTGGCTTTATGGATTTTACAGGAAACTTTAACCATGCTATTATCATTCGTTCTTTTGTAAGTAAAAATCACACCCTACATTACCAAGCAGGTGCAGGGATTGTAAATGATAGTATACCAGAAAATGAATTACAAGAAGTATATAACAAATTAGGTGCATTGACAAAAGCATTAGCCCTAGCAGAAAGCATATAAGCATGAATATAGTAGTAATAGATAACTATGACAGTTTTGTATACAACCTAGCGCACTATCTAGAGGCATTAGATTGTAAAGTGACCGTTGTTCGAAATGATCAATTTCATATGGACTCCTTAGCCGCCTATGATAAAATTTTATTATCACCTGGCCCTGGTATTCCTGAAGAAGCTGGTTTGTTAAAACAAGTTATCACAAGCTATGCAGGCAAAAAACCCATACTTGGAGTATGCCTAGGACAACAAGCCATTGGAGAAGTCTTTGGAGGGGATCTCATAAACCTCCCTGAAGTATTTCACGGGGTAGCAACAAAAGCCAAAATTTTAGTCGATGACGAACCTTTGTTTAAAGGATTAGGAACCGAAATAGAAATAGGAAGGTACCACAGCTGGGTCGTGAGTAAAACAAATTTTCCAGCAAGTCTAGAAATCACATCTATAGATAATACTGGTCAAATTATGTCACTTCGCCACAGAGAACTAGACATAAGAGGCGTACAATTCCATCCAGAGAGCGTATTGACTCCTATGGGAAAGAAAATGATAGAAAATTGGGTGAAAATGTAGGATGATGGAATTTAAATCAAATAGATGAATAATTTTCCCTCTGGAAGAGTCAAGAACTTGAAGCTTGTAAAGTGCACAAATTCTTGGTGAGGGTTTTTGATTTAAACTTTAAATGAGAACTAGTATTTAGGTCAATAAAAAAACACCCGAATGTACGGGATGAAAATGAAAAAAATATTAAACAGACTTATTAACCACGAACAACTTAGCAAAGAAGAAGCAAGAAATGTATTGGTGAATATTTCAGAAGGAAATTACAATCAGAGTCAGATTGCTGCTTTTATGACTGTGTACATGATGCGTAACATCGGTATTGAAGAGTTAGAGGGATTTCGTGATGCATTACTCGAATTGTGTATTCCTGTAGATGTGAGCGACTATAACACCATAGATTTATGTGGTACAGGGGGCGATGGTAAAAACACCTTTAATATCTCTACCCTTGCCTCTTTTATAACAGCAGGAGCTGGAGTTCTAGTGTCAAAACATGGAAACTATGGGGTTTCTTCTATAAGTGGTAGTAGTAATGTCATGGAGCAATTGGGTATTACATTTAGTAATGATAGTAATCACCATAAACGCTGTTTGGATGAAGCAGGTATTTGTATCCTGCACGCTCCCCTATTTCATCCTGCCATGAAAAATGTAGCACCTATAAGACAAGCATTAGGAGTCAAAACATTCTTTAACATGCTAGGGCCTATGGTAAATCCTGCATTTCCAAAAAACCAATTGGTAGGTGTTTTTAATTTGGAGCTAGCCAGAATGTACGGGTATTTATATCAAAAAGGAACCAAGAATTTTGCAGTATTACACGCTATGGATGGCTATGATGAAATATCACTTACAGGTCCTGTAAAAATGATTTCTAATGCTTCGGAAATTGTAATACATCCAGAAACGTTTGGGGTATCAAAAATTGAACAAAGTGATATTTACGGTGGCGAAACGGTAGTAGCTTCCGCTAGCATATTTTCTGAAATATTAAAAGGAAATGGTACCGAAGCCCAAAACAACGTCGTCTGCGCCAATGCAGGATTAGCAATAGCAACGGTAACTGAATGCACCCTCCAAAATGGTTTTGAAAAAGCAAAAGAAAGCTTACAAAGTGGCAAAGGATTAAAGTCGCTACAAAAAATGCAAGAATTGAGTAAAAATCTATAGAATGACTATTTTAGAGACTATAACAAGTTACAAACAAGAAGAAGTTTCTGCCAAAAGAACAGCATTCCCCATAGGTGTATTAAAACAATCTGAGCTATTCAATAGAACTTGTTTTTCATTAGTTAAAGGAGTTGCAGAAGGCTCTGGGATTATTGCCGAACATAAAAGGCGTTCTCCTAGTAAGTCTGTTATTAATGAAAACATCTTATTACCAGAGGTAGTAAAAGGCTATGCTGCTGCTGGTGTAAGTGCTATCTCAGTGCTCACAGACACGAAGTTCTTTGGAGGGTCTCTTGAAGATTTACTCCTAGCAAGGGCTCGTGTAAACATCCCATTATTACGTAAAGATTTTGTGGTTGACCCTTATCAAATATATGAAGCCAAAGCCTATGGTGCAGATGCCATTTTACTCATTGCAGCTTGCTTGGAGGAAATTCAGTTACAAGAATACGCGGCATTAGCAAAAGAATTAGGCATGGAAGTATTACTAGAAATACATAATGAAGCTGAATTAAAAAAATCTTTACATCCAACGGTAGATCTTTTGGGTGTGAATAATAGAAACCTAAAGACCTTTGAAGTGTCTCTAAACACGAGTAAAATGTTGTCTGCAAGTATTCCAGACACCTATGTAAAAGTCTCAGAAAGTGGTCTTAGCACTATAGAAGCTATTCAAGAATTACAACCCTATGGCTATAAGGGTTTTTTAATAGGCGAGCGATTTATGAAAACGGAAGATCCTGGGAAGAGTGCTGCAGCATTTATAAATAAACTAGCCTAGAAATAAAAATATGAAGCTTAAACTAAAAATATGCGGAATGAAACACAATGTAGCCCAAGTGGCCACATTACAACCTGACTATTTGGGGTTTATCTTTTATGAAAAAAGTGCCCGTAATTATATCGATGAAGTAATTGATGTTTCAGAAAAAATAAAACGCGTAGGGGTTTTTGTGGATGCACCTATTTCATGTGTGCTTAAGAAAATTAAAATGTTTAAACTAGATGTTATTCAATTACACGGCGATGAATCTGCATTTTATGTAAATGAAATCAATCAAAACATACTAAACTTGCCTGCCAATACAAAAGAAGGCGGGATTGAAGTCTGGAAGGTATTTTCAGTTAGTAAAGAATTTGATTTTAGTGAAATTTCTGGGTATGAGAATCTGGTAGACAAGTTTCTATTTGACACCAAAGGAAAAGATAAAGGCGGTACTGGTTTTGCATTCGATTGGTCTGTTTTAAAGAACTACCCAAGTACCAAACCATTCATTTTAAGTGGCGGTATTTCGTTGGAGAATATTTCCGAAGCGAAAAAATTAATGAAGAAGAATATACCCATTTATGCCATTGATGTGAATAGCAAATTTGAGATGAAACCTGGGCTAAAAGATGTTTCAGCATTAAAAAATTTAATTAAAGAAATTGCATAGAACCTAGCGCTTAAGACATAAAGTATTTGAAAATGAATTATAACGTAAATGAAAAGGGATATTATGGCGAATTTGGCGGTGCTTACATCCCAGAAATGCTATATCCAAATGTAGAAGAGTTGCGGCAGCAATATATTAAAGTGATGACGTCGCCTGAGTTTCAAGCGGAGTTTAAAGACTTGCTCAAAGAATATGTAGGTAGACCTACCCCTTTATATTTTGCCAAACGCTTGTCTGCAAAATATAATACCAAGATTTATCTAAAACGAGAAGATTTATGTCATACAGGAGCACATAAAGTGAATAACACCATTGGACAAATTTTAATGGCGCAACGCCTTGGTAAAAAAAGAATTATTGCCGAAACAGGTGCTGGACAGCATGGGGTAGCAACGGCAACTGTATGCGCCTTGATGGGATTAGAATGTATTGTCTATATGGGATCTATTGATATAGAACGTCAAGCCCCTAATGTTGCTCGCATGAAAATGCTAGGCGCTACCATAGTGCCAGCAACTAGTGGGAGTAAGACACTTAAAGATGCTACTAACGAAGCTATTAGAGACTGGATCAATAACCCTACAGATACCTATTATATTATTGGTAGCGTGGTAGGTCCTCACCCCTATCCAGATATGGTGGCACGTTTTCAGAGTGTGATTTCTCAAGAAATCAAAAGTCAGTTACAAGAAAAAGAAGGCCGTTCAAATCCAGATTTTGTAGTAGCTTGTGTCGGTGGCGGTAGTAATGCGGCAGGTGCTTATTATCATTATTTAGACAGTCCAGAAGTAGGTATTATTGCTGTAGAAGCAGCAGGTAAAGGAATATATAGTGGTGAAAGTGCTGCTACATCTGCCTTAGGGAAAGTAGGTATTATTCATGGTAGCAAAACACTTCTCATGCAAACAGATGATGGGCAAATTATAGAACCTTATTCTATTTCGGCCGGATTAGATTATCCGGGGGTTGGTCCTATGCATGCGCATTTGTATGCGCGTGGTCGTGGGGAGTTTATCTCGGTAACCGATGATGATGCCATGCAAGCAGGTTTAACTTTAAGCAAGCTAGAAGGTATCATTCCCGCCATAGAAACCAGTCACGCTCTTGCCATTTTTGAAACACGAAAATTTAAAGAAGATGATGTAGTGGTGGTCAACCTAAGCGGCCGTGGAGATAAAGACCTAGACACTTACATACAATATTTCGATTTATAAAAACATAACAAGGTCCGGTTGAGCGCAATCGAATTCTCAATTAAACTTAACAATAGTTCTCGACTCCGAACGAACTGACAGATTCATTATGAACAGCATAACGAACAAACTCAAAGAATCAAAAAAGCTTCTCTCCATCTATTTCACAGCTGGCTATCCTAAACTAGAAGACACCGTCCTAATATTAAAAAGCCTAGAAAAAAGCGGTGTAGATATGGTAGAAATAGGCTTGCCGTTTAGTGATCCCCTGGCAGATGGACCTACCATTCAAGCAAGCTCTACACAAGCATTACAAAATGGTATGACTACTGCCCTACTATTTGAACAATTAAAAGACATCCGGAAAACAGTGTCCATTCCCCTTATCATTATGGGTTATTTTAACCCTGTATTGCAATATGGTGTGGAGGCTTTTTGTGCCAAGTGTCAAGAAATAGGCATTGATGGATTAGTACTACCAGATCTCCCTTTGGCAGAATATACCGAGCATTACAAAGCCATTTTTGAAAAGCATGGCCTCAGTTTTACATTTCTAATTACGCCACAAACCAGTGATGCTCGTATTCTCCAGATTGATGAAGCCAGTACTAGTTTTATTTATATGGTAAGCAGTGCTAGTGTTACAGGAGCTCAAAGTGGCTTCGGGAATACCCAAACCGATTATTTTAAACGTATCGATGCCATGCACTTAAAAAACCCACAAATTGTTGGCTTTGGAATTAGTAATGCCAATACTTTTCAAGCAGCAACCCAATATGCAAAAGGCGCCATCATAGGAAGTGCTTTTATTAAAATGTTGACTAAAAAAGATATTTCGGGCATTGAGAGTTTTGTGAAATCAATACGAAAATGACATTAAGGTTAAAGACTAATTTCGATTTAAACTTTAAAAAAAAGGCCTATACTGCTCCATTCTAAAATCAAGGGTCGTTTTCTTAGGAAATTTTAGTTTCATTTCTTTATAGGCTGCTAAACTGCCTACTGCTCTGTTGGCCGCTCCACTAGGCGCTGTTAATGATACTGTGGTGATTTTTCTTTTGGATACTGGAAGTACAAAACTATGTATTCTAGGAACTACATTGTCTTCTAACTGTAAAGAGAGCCCATAGGTTTTAAGATGTCTTCTACAAAAATATTCAGGACCATTTTTACTATTGCCACCTGTAAAAAGTAAGGTGGTAACTGTTGGATGTTTTTCTAAAACGGCTACTAAATCTCGAAGCTCAATATCTTGCATTCCTAGATCACTAGCATCTATTTTTTCTCTATACGATGCTGCTACAATATCGCAAACGCCTATTTTTCTAAATTGCAAAAAATCTTTACGCTGGTCAATGGCGGTTTGAGTAGTCTCAAAAACCAACCCGATGTCAAAAATTTGATCGAGAATGGGCCACAGCTGTCCGTCTCTACTACCGTAACAAAAATTAACATCTCTTTCTTTTAAGTCACCTATAGTAAATCTAGGCGGCGGTAAGGTCCCCACGATAAGTTTTGTCGTTCCAACTGGAATGTAGGGTGGATATGGATGTGTATGGTGAAACAAATGAATTATTGATTAAAGTTAGTATAAGCTCCTAAAACCAAATATCACCTAATAAAAACAGGTTCATTATCTTTTACAGTATGCTCTTCGCTAAAGCGGTAGCCTTCATAGTCAAAGCCTTTAATATCATCGAGTGTTTGCGCATTGGTATCAATCACATAGCGTGTCATGCTTCCTCTGGCCTTCTTGGCGAAAAATGAGATAATCTTAAGATTCCCATTTTTAAAATCCTTAAAGACGGGCGAGATTACCCCACCTTTGATGTTTTTGGTTTGAATGACTTTAAAATACTCGTTACTGGCTAGGTTTAAGAATAACTCTCCATCTTCTAGTTCTTCATTAATAGCATCTGTTACGGTACTTCCCCAAAACTCATATAGGTTTTTCTTGCGATTGATTGGTAGACTTGTCCCCATTTCTAATCGGTAGGGTTGCATCAAGTCTAATGGACGTAATATGCCATACATCCCAGATAAAATACGTAAGGAATTGTTTAAGGCATCTATCTTGTCTTCTTGGATTGTGTATGCATCGAGTCCAGTATAAACATCACCTGCAAAAGCATAGACTGCGGGTCTTGCGTTTTCTTTGGTAAAGGGTACTTTAAAATTTTTATAACGCTCGTAGTTAAGTTGAGCTAATTTGTCACTAATATGCATCAACTCCCCAATGGATTTTTTGGACTTGCTTTCTAGCTTTTTATTAAGGGCTACGGCTTGTTCTAAAAACGGAGGTTGTGTCCCTCTAGTAGTAGGTACTTTCGTTTCAAAATCTAAAGACTTCGCTGGTGATATAACAATTTTCATACTAAAAATATTTTGTATAAAAATAACAAGAAAAATA
>JBNMOX010000016.1:0-10253 GCA_051275835.1 Patiriisocius sp. | reverse complement strand
ACGATGTAGATAGCACCATCCTTTTAAAGGTGTTTAATCTAGATAGATTGAATTATAATAATGACCCACAAGAGGGCGGAGATGGGTTTTTTGATTTTCTTCCTGGCCTTACCGTAGATCAACAAAATGGGCGTATTATATTTACTAGTGTAGAACCTTTTGGAGAGTTTTTGTTTAATAAATTAGATGATAATTCTGCCGGCTCTTCTTTGTATGAAATGCCAGCAAGTTATAATGCAAACCAAGAGAAATATGTATTTAGATCACTCTATACATCTACGAAGACACAAGCAGAACAAGAGGATAGCGACAAGAATAAATTTCAATTAACAGGACGTTATAAGTCAAGTGGAGGGAATGGTATTCCTATTGGAGCATTTAACATACCGCAGGGATCTGTAGTTGTTACTGCTGGAGGAAGAACGTTATCTGAGGGTGTGGATTATACTGTAAATTATCAAGCTGGAACCGTTCAGATTTTGGATCCTGCCTTATTGGCTTCTAATACACCTGTAAATATTACGGTAGAAAACAATACCTTGTTTGGACAACAGACAAAACGATTTACAGGATTAAATGTAGAACACAAGTTCAATGAGAACTTTATTATTGGGGGTACCTATTTAAAACTGAATGAGCGTCCGCTAACCCAAAAATCTAACTTTGATGCAGAACCTATTAATAATCAAATTTTTGGGGTTAATTTAAATTATGCAACAGAGGTTCCTTTTCTTACCCGTTTGGTAAATAAACTTCCAAATATTGATACAGATGTAGAGTCAAACTTTTCTATTCGTGGTGAATTTGCTTACTTATTGCCAAGTGCACCTGAGGTTTCAGATTTTGGAGGTAGAACAACAGTATATATAGACGACTTTGAGTCATCTCAAACAGAATTTGATATTAGTTCTCCCCTTACCTGGCGTTTGTCTGCTTCTCCAGATGGTTTTGGTGGTGAAGTAGGAAATAGTGTTTTAAGCTATAACTATAAACGTGCCCGTTTAAATTGGTATACCATTGACCCTGTTTTTTATAGCAGTCAGCGTCCAGATGGTATTACAGACCAGGATTTATCATCACCATTTACAAGACGTATATTTAGAGATGAGATTTTCCCTCAACAAGATATTATTCAAGGGCAAACTCAAGCGATATTTTCCTTAGATCTTTCATACTATCCAAGTGAACGTGGTGAATATAACTTTAACCCTACTGCAGCTGGGACTAATGAATTACCAAACCCTGAAGATAATTTTGGAGGAATTTCTAGACAATTAACTACGACCGATTTTGAAAGGAGTAATGTAGAGTTTATCCAGTTTTGGGTAATGGATCCATTTATTTATGAAGAAACCGCAACCAACAATGGTGGTACCTTAAGTTTTAATTTAGGTAATATTTCCGAAGACATATTAAAAGATGGTCGAAAACAATATGAAAATGGTTTACCCCAAGATGGTTCATCAACCAATACAACCCCTACAGTTTGGGGTAAAGTGCCTACCAATCAATCTTTAGTATATACCTTTGATACTGAGGGTGAAGAGCGTCTCAATCAGGATATAGGGTATGATGGCTTGAACAATGCAGAAGAAGGCGCAATGTTCCCTTCATTTAGTGGTTTACCAGATCCAGCAAATGATAATTACCAATATTTCTTACAGGCTACGGGTGATATTAGAAATCGTTATAAGCAATACAATGGTACAGAAGGAAATTCACCTGTAGAAGTAACGAATACAGATCGTGGTTCTACTACGATACCTGATGTGGAAGATATTAACCGTGATAACTCTATGAACACCGTAGATAGTTATTATGAATATAATATTCCTATTTCAAGAGATGCACTTACACCTGCGACAAATGATTTTGTAACAGATGTTCGTGAAAGCACAGTAACCCTTCCAGACAATAGTTCTTTAGATGTGCGCTGGGTGCAGTTTAAAGTGCCTGTGGCAGGATTTGATAGAGCTGTGAATGGAATTTCAGATTTTAGATCTATTCGTTTTATGCGTATGTATATGTCTGGTTTTGAACAAGCTACAACGCTTCGTTTAGGGACGCTAGAATTGGTGCGTGGTGATTACCGAAGATATTCAGAAACCCTTGATAATGTTACCATGGAAGATCCAGAATTGGATGACACGGTATTTGAAGTGGAGGCCGTTAATATTATTGATAATGCAAATAGACTACCTATTCCTTATAGATTACCTCCTGGAGTAGTGAGAGAACAACTTAATAATAATAACAATATAATAAGAGAAGATGAGCAATCATTGGCATTGCGTGTTTGTGGTTTAGAAACTAATGATGGGCGAGGAGTCTATAAAAACTTTAGTGTAGACATGCGCCAGTACAAAAACCTGGAAATGTTTATTCACGCAGAATCTATTGTTAATGAAACCGCTTTAGCTGATGGTGACATGGTTGCCTTTGTTCGTATGGGTAATGATTTAACAGAAAGCTTTTATGAAATACAAATACCTTTAGAAACTACTTCTTTTGGCAGCACCAGCGCTGAAGAGATTTGGCCTGAACAAAACAGATTAGATTTACCCTTAAGCTTATTACAGGATTTGAAGTCTACTGTTTTAGGAGATCCCTCATTATATGCGCCTAACCAATTACACTTCTTTGAGGATGGTCAATTGGATGGAATACCATCCAATGTTCTTAGAGTAGGTATGAAGGGAAATCCAAGTTTTGGTGATGTTCGTGTGATCATGATTGGTGTTCGAAATGAAACTAATACAGAGGTTTGCGGTGAAGTTTGGTTTAATGAATTACGTTTATCTGAGCTGCAAAATCAAGGAGGTTGGGCTGCTGTAGCTGCTATGGATGCTAACTTTGCAGATTTCGCAAACGTGAGTGCAACGGGAAGAATAAGTACCATCGGTTTTGGTTCTTTAGAGCAAGGTCCTAATGAGCGTAGTAGAGAAGATGTAGAAGAGTATGATGTGGTAACCAATTTAAACCTAGGGCAAATGTTACCTCAAAAATGGGGTATTCAATTGCCGTTTAATTATGGTATAGCCGAAGTATTAGTAACACCACAATTTGATCCTGAATTTCAAGATGTAGAACTGCAAACTAGATTGGATAACGAAGCTAATTCTGAAAGAAGAGAAGAAATTTTGGAGCAGTCTGTAGATTATACAAGAAGGCAAAGTATTAACTTCATTGGTGTTCGTAAAGATCGTACTGGAGAAGGATTGCCACAGGTCTATGATATAGAGAACCTTACGCTATCTGCTTCTTATAATCAAATAGATCATAACGATTTTGAAATTGAAGAAGCTTTAGATCAAAATGTACGCTTAGGAGGGACCTATGCCTACAATTTTACACCAAAAACATTTGAACCTTTTAAAAAGAATGACTCTATTTTTACGGGGAAGTATTGGCAATTCTTAAATGACCTTAACGTTAATTATTTACCAACCAATATTTCTGTAAACTCTAATATCATTCGTCAGCACAATGAACAAAAGTTTAGAGAATTGAATTTAGAAGATGGTAATATAGGTTTGCCTGTTCTTTACCAAAGAAATTACCTCTTTGATTGGGATTATGCGATTAATTATAATCTTACAAAATCATTGCGTTTCAATTTTACAACCTCGAATAATAGAATTGTAACGAATTATATAAATGATAGTGGAATTGCAAATAATGAAATTGGAGTCTTTGATGGCTTTTTTGATGTTGGAGATCCTAATCAACATTTTCAGTCCTTGCAATTAAATTATGATTTACCAACGGCAAAATTCCCTTTCTTGAAATGGATTAGGGCTACTTATTCTTATACAGGAGATTATCAATGGCAAGATTCAAGTGATTTGTTTAATAATATTGAAATTCAATTATCTGACGGAACTACGCAGACATATGACTTAGGGAATTCTATTCAAAATGCAAGTACACATCGTATTAATTCAACTTTTGATATGAGTGCCCTCTACAGATATATTGGTTTATCAAAGAAAAAACCAAGTAGAAATGGAAGTCAAAACGGGAAAAGTGGCTCTGGACGTGGTGGAGTAGATACGGGTCGAGGTGGTAAAGATGGCGGAGGAAACGGTAAGGTAGGATTAAACGATAGTAAAAGCGGGACACTTGCAGATAAAGGAGATGGAAGTAACGCAGCTGCAGCAGGTGCAAGAGGTTCTATGAATAGTGGTGGTTTAAGCGGAGGAGATAAAGCAGTTAATACGCTTATTGGATTTGCTACCATGATTAAAAAAATGCAATTCAATTATCAAGAAACAAACGGGATATTCTTGCCTGGGTATACTCCTTCAATTGGTTTTGTGGGTACCTTAAAACCAACAGCAGGATTTACCTTTGGTGGCCAAGGAGAAGTAAGAGAATTAGCTGCCCGAAATGGTTGGTTGACCTTGTATCCAGAATACAATGAACAATATTCCGAGAATGAAACCCAGCAATTAGATGTTCAAGTTAACCTTGAGCCAATTCGTGATTTGAAGATTGACATTAACGGGAGTAGAATTTATGCTGAGAATTATTCTGAAAATTATATCATAGAGGATGGACAGTATAATTCATTAACTCCTGTGACATCTGGAAACTTTAATATTTCAACCATATTAATAGGAACTACATTCCAAAGTTCATCAGATCGGAGTTCAGAACCATTTGATGCATTTAGGAGCAATAGATTAATTGTTGCTAATAGATTGGCTACAGAGTTTTATGGTACAGATACCTTTCCTGTAGATCCAGAAACAGGATATCCTGTTGGTTTTGGAGCCACAAGCCAGGATGTGTTATTGCCCGCTTTTTTATCAGCTTATAAAGGGAGTGATGCTGGAAGTGAAAAAACAGGAATATTTAGAGATGTACCGCTGCCAAATTGGGATGTTAAGTATACTGGTTTAATGCGCCTAGGTTGGTTTAAGAAACGTTTTAAAAGGTTTTCTTTACAACATGGATATCGAGCTGGATATACTGTAAATCAATTTCAAACTAACTTAGATTATAACCGTTCTAGAGATGGTAACCCGCTTACTGCATCTACAAATCAAGCTGGAGATTTTAAAAGCGAACAGTTTTTAACCAATGTAAATTTAACAGAGCAGTTCTCTCCATTAATAAAAATTGATTTTGAAATGAAGAATTCTGTAAAAATTAGTGCAGAATACAGAAAAGATAGGGCTTTAGGTCTAAGTTTTGCCAATAACCTTTTAACAGAAATTCAAGGAGATGAAATTGTTTTAGGTCTTGGATATAGAATTAAGGATTTACGTATTGGAACAAATTTTGGAGGAAAGAAACAAGTCTTAAAAAGTGATCTAAACTTTAAATTGGATCTTTCAAGAAGAGATAATAAAACAATTATACGCTATTTGGATATAGAAAATAATCAAACTACTGCAGGGCAAACGATATATGGTATTCAGTTACTGATAGACTATGCATTAAGTAAAAACCTTACCGCAGCGTTTTATTATGATCATACATTCTCTGAGTATGCTATTTCTACAGCATTCCCGCAAACAACAATACGAAGTGGTATAACATTACGCTATAACTTCGGAAATTAAATATATATAACACATAATTAAAAGTATTGAACTATGAGCATTCCGGCAAACTTAAAATATACTAAAGACCACGAATGGATTAACATTGAAGGCGATATTGCTACAGTAGGAATTACGGATTTTGCCCAAGGAGAACTTGGCGATATTGTATATGTAGAGGTAGAAACGCTAGATGAAACGATGGATGTAGACGAAGTGTTTGGTACTGTAGAAGCTGTAAAAACAGTTTCAGACTTATTCTTGCCATTATCGGGTGAGATTATAGCATTTAATGATAGTCTAGAGGCTGAGCCAGAAAAGGTTAATAGCGACCCTTATGGGGATGGATGGATGATTAAGATTAAAATTTCAAATCCAGATGAAATAGAAAATTTGTTAGATGATGCAGGATATAAAGAGCTTGTGGAAGCCTAAGTATCTTGTTGTTGTTGGAGTCGTTTATACAGTACTCATAACAGTAGCTTTGTTAGCTCCTATAGTAGACCCGCCAAAAACAGAAATTCCTTTTGCAGATAAAATAGTGCATATAGTAATCAATGCAGGACTTTTTATAATTTGGTCATGGTGTGCATTAACGCGAACCTCTAAAGTTTCAGTAAAAAAATCGTTGTGTGTGTTATTTGTATACACTCTTTTTTATGGCATACTTATTGAAGTTTTGCAAGAGTATTTTGTGCCCACAAGGAGTGCAGATGTCTTTGATGTTGTTGCAAATATTTTCGGATTAGTCCTTGGAGCATTTGTGATTAAAGTATCAAAGAAATTAATTTAAAACATTACAGCAATATTGTTATAAATTACAATAGATTTTCTATATTTTTAACAACGATAATTAAATTTCAATTATGGAACCTAAAAAAAATCCAAAAGCAGATTTAAAGCAATGGAGCGGTGTCTACTTTTTAGCAGGCCTTGCACTTATGTTGTTTTTTTCTTGGCAAGCAGTAGAATGGAAGTCTTATGATAGAGACTTATCACTAGATACCTTAAATGTAGGTGATGAACTTGAGGAAGATATTCCCATTACCGAAATCTTAACACCACCACCACCGCCACCACCACCACCGCCAGCTCCAGAAGTAATTGAAGTTGTTGAGGATGAAAAAGACATTGAAGAAACTATTATAGAATCGACAGAGGTTAGTCAAGAAGAAGAAATCGTAGAGATTGAAGAAATTGATGAAGCTACAGATGAAATAATTGATGATGTTCCTTTTGCTGTTATTGAAAATGTGCCTATTTACCCTGGTTGTGAAAGTGCAGGAAACAATGCAAAAAAGAAAAAATGCATGTCAGATAAAATACAAAAATTTGTACAGAAAAAATTTAATACAGACTTAGCAAGTGATTTAGGTTTGGAAGGAATTCAACAAATTTATGTGCAATTTAAAATTGACAAAACAGGTAATATTGTCAAAGTACAAGCACGTGCACCACACCCAAAATTAAAGCAAGAAGCTATAAAAACAATTAAAGCTTTACCAAAAATGACACCTGGTATGCAGCGTGGTCAAGCAGTAGGTGTATTGTATTCTTTACCTATTAGATTCCAAATAGAGAATTAAAAGATTCGTTCTTTTTAAATATAAAAATCCCATTCATTTTTGAGTGGGATTTTTATGTTTTCACCAATCACCACTTTTCTGGCATAACCCTTGCGGTTAACATGATAGTATACACCTTTAAATACATATATTATGAAACCATCTGTAAACAATGTAACTAGCAACCAACCAAAAATGCTTAGTAAAAGGGAGGCCAAGAAAAGTGTAAACCGTAAATCTCACGGTGTGCTTTTCTTTCAAATTGGTCTAATCTTAAGTTTAATAGCTGCCATTTTTGCCATGGAAATCAATATAGGATCTCCTGCTGGATTTAAAATTAAAAAAAGCATCACTATTGATGAGCCTCTAATGAGGTCTTATGTAATCGAGAAAGAGCAGTTTGTTTCACAGCCTATTGCTAAGATTGAAAAGTTAAGACCTAAAGTAAAACCAATAATCATTGATAAAAAAATTATTATACTAGATAACACTACTCCAGTAGTTGATAATCTAATTACTACAAAGGCTCCAATTGTTGTGGCGCCAGTAATCGTAGCTTCTGCTAGAGTAGAGAAACCAGTGGATACTAATAGAACGATTAACCTAAACGAAGTTGAGTTTGTTCCAGTATTTCCTGGTTGTGAATCATTGACTACTAAGGAAGAAAAAAAGGTATGTATGAATTCAAAAATCAATGCGTTTATTAGTAGAAAGTTTAAATCTGATCGTTTTTCGGGATTGAAAAAAAATGCAACACATAATATTTATGTACAATTTACAATCGATAAAGATGGTAATGTGCAAGAAGTTATTGCAAGGGCTCCAGATAAACAAATGCAAAAAGAGGGGGTGCGTGTCTTGAGTAAATTACCAAAAATGATTCCTGGTAAAATGGGAACTCAAAATGTGCCCGTATCCTATATGGTACCTATTACATTTCGAGTGCATTAAATTGGAATCTAATAGCTATATGAAAGTCTGTTCTATATTAAGAACAGACTTTTTTTATGATTGTAGTCTGTGGTTTAAAATTGTATCTTTCCATACCAAAATCAACCTTGATGAAGATACCTGCATTCCTTATATTGTTTTTTGCTTGTTATAGTACAGTAGCACAAAATACATCCAATTCTTTTGAAAAATTCCCTGTATTTTCCTCGTGTAGTGATGTTAAAATTAATGCGCTTGAAACCTGTTTTTATAACGAATTACGAGAAGCTGTTTACACTTCATTTAAAATGCCGGATATTGTATCAAAAGAAAATTATACGGGTAGTATAAAAGTATTTTTTGAGGTAAATACCTCCGGAAATTTTAAAGTATTATATGTTGATGCTATTTATGACGATTTAAAGACCGAAGCCAAGAGAGTATTTGAATCCATACCTCAAATAACACCAGCTACCTATAGTGGAAAACCTACCTATGTACAGTTTACGATGCCTCTAGCCATTCCGTTGCAAGCGCCGCAAAAAGTTATTTATATTCCTTCGGGAGTTATTGCTGCAGGGGCTACTGTAAATAATAGTCCACCCGAAACTATTTCAGAAACACAAATTACAACTGACGCTGTTGTCAATGAATATGATGCTATTGTAAAGCTGCCCTATACCGATCCTTTATTTGAAAGTAATATTAATGTACCCTTATCGCACCATGAATATGCACGTTTTGATGCTGCACTCAATAGGGTAGGCACGAATAATCACACGGCACAAAAACCATATATATACAGCGAAGTAAATAAGTATTATAATTTTAAAGAAGAACGATCGCCCTTGATTTTTGATAAAGCATCTTGGTTTGGAAAGAAGTTATGGAATGAGAACATGGTACGTGTTCAGGGGGAAGATTATTGGCTGACACTAGACCCTGGCGTAGACTTACAAGCAGGGAAAGATGTTGGAGATGACATTAATACCTATAATAATACTCGCTTGGTGCAACTACAGGGTGGTATCGGTAAAAACATTAGCTTTTATGCAGTGATTTATGAAAGTCAAGGAAGATTTGCAGGCTATTTTAATAGATATGCAGAGTCTATTAAACCAGATGGTGGAAATCCAGCTATCATTCCTGGATTTGGTATTGCCAAAACTTTTCAATCAGACTCATATGACTACCCGATAGCAACAGGGTATGTGTCCTACTCGCCCAGTAAGTGGTTTAATGCACAGTTAGGGCATGGTAAAAACTTTATTGGCGATGGATACCGTTCTTTGTTTTTAAGTGATAATGCAAGTCCATATCCATTTATAAAATTAAACACAAGCTTCTGGAAAATAAAATACACCAATACCTGGATGTTTTTACGTGATGTGCGCCCAGAAGTTACCGAAAGCGGGACCTACAGACCAAAATACATGGCCAGCCACTACTTGAGTTATAACATTACCAAGCGCTGGAATATTGGTTTGTTTGAAACGGTTATTTGGGAAAATGATAATAACCAAGGCTTTGATTTTAATTATATAAACCCTATTATATTTTACCGTGCTATCGAGTTTAGTTTAGGGTCCCGTGGGGGAAATGCTATTATAGGTTTGAGTACTAAGTATAAGTTTTCAGATAAGATTAATGCCTACGGCCAATGGGTTATAGATGAGTTTTCCGGAGACGATGTTTTTAGCGCTAACGGTAGTTATAAAAACAAGACTGGATTCCAATTAGGGATAAAATATTATGAGGCTTTTAACCTAAAAGGATTGATGTTACAGGCAGAATATAATAGAGTAAGACCATTTACTTATTCTCATAACAGTGTGATCTTAAATTATGGGCATAATAACCAATCGATGGCGCATACCTTGGGCACTAATTTTTCTGAGTTTATAGGGATTGCACGATACAATCGCGGACGTATTTTTGGAGATTTAAAAGTTATTGTAGCCAAAAGAGGGGTGGAGTTTGATGCCGAAACAGATGAAGGTTTTTACGGAGGCGATATCTATGGAACAGAAGATGATCGTGTTATGGATCTAGACAACGAAGTAGGGCAAGGAAATACATCCACCTTCTTTCATACCGAATTACAAGGAGGGTATATTATTAACCCTGCCACGAACTTGAAAATCTATGCAAGCCTAATCGTTAGAGATTTTTCTCCAGAACAGGATCAAACTAATTTCTTTGATGAGAG
>JBNMOX010000015.1:0-10295 GCA_051275835.1 Patiriisocius sp. | reverse complement strand
AGAAAAATTACCTTTTATGACTAAAGTTCGTGCTTGGATCTCTGCAGCAAGACTTAGAACCTTACCGCTCTCTATAGCTGGTATTCTAGCTGCTAGTGCAGTAGCGGTTAAGGCAGCTGTTTTTACATTGCCCATTCTTTTATTAGCAATACTTACTACTTTGGGGTTTCAAATTTTGTCAAATTTTGCGAATGACTATGGTGATGGTATAAAGGGAACCGATAATAAGGATAGGGTTGGGCCAAAGCGAGCTTTGCAAAGTGGTTTGTTAACGGCAAAAGAGCTAAAAAAAGGAATGGTTATTACAGCAATTATAACTTTATTTTTGGCTTCTTTATTAATCTTTGCAGCATTTGGAAATGATCATATGTTGCTCTCTTTTATCTTTTTTAACCTAGGAATCGCTGCTATTATAGCTGCTGTTAAATATACAGTTGGTGATAATGCATATGGCTATAGAGCCATGGGAGATGTATTTGTTTTTTTCTTTTTCGGAATCGTAGGTGTTGTAGGTTGTTATTTTCTTTTTTCTCAAAGTATAGCACATTTTGTTTTCTTACCCGCTATCGCTATTGGATGTATGAGTACTGCCGTTCTTAACTTAAACAATATGCGTGACAGAATAGAAGATGCCAAAGTCAATAAAAACACCTTGGCTGTAGTGTTAGGAGAAAAAAAGGTGAAAATATACCACAGTTTATTAATTGTCACAGCATTGCTTGCTGCAATAGCATATTTGTTTTTAAGTCATGGAAAACCATTATATTATATATCCCTTGTTTCATTTATACCTTTACTTATAAACTTAATTAAAGTTTTTAAAAATGAAGATCCTGTAAAACTTGACCCAGAACTTAAAAAAATAGCACTTAGTACGTTTTTATTTGCGCTATTACTTTTTGTTACTAGTTTTTTTTAAAGCAACTTCTAGAGGTATGCTTGACTCGTTATTAAACCATATAGTGTATTTTTAAATTCTTAATTTTTAGTGTCATGAATATAACATTTTACGGTCAAAATAGTCTTGGTATTCAAGTAAACGAGATACATATTATAGTAGATCCCTTTATTACAGGAAATCCATTATCAAAAGATAGTGTTGATATCCATAACCTTAAGGCAGACTACATATTGATCACACATGCCCACCAAGATCATATTTTGGATGCTGAAGCTATTGCCAAAAATACAGGCGCTACGATCGTTAGTAATTATGAAATTGCGATGCATTACCAAGCAAAAGGGTTTACAGTTCATCCAATGAACCATGGTGGTAATTGGAAATTTCCCTTCGGAAATGTTAAATATGTCAATGCTGTTCATACCAGTGCCTTTCCTGATGGAACGTATGGGGGGCAACCTGGCGGATTTGTAATTACTACTGGGGATAAAGCCATTTATATAGCTGGCGATACAGCATTGACGATGGATATGAAGCTCATTCCTATGCAAACCAAACTCGATCTTGCCATTTTGCCCATTGGCGATAATTTTACCATGGGTATAGATGATGCTATTATTGCGAGTGATTTTGTGCAATGTAATAAAATACTTGGTGTACATTATGATACATTTGGTTATATAGAGATTGATAGTGATGCCGCACAACAGAAATTTTCTAAGGCAGGTAAGGAGTTGATTTTATTAGCTATAGGTCAAAAGATAACGCTTTAATAGCATTCTATTTAAGATACAATTTGAAAGCGCATTACAAAAAACATATTTTAGAATTTAAAAAACCAAGTGGTACGTCTCGTGGTGTTTTAAAAACAAAAGAAGCATGGTATATCATTCTTGAGGACGATGGTAATATTGGCTATGGTGAATGTGGTTTGTTACGAGGTCTTAGTATTGATGACCGTCCAGATTATGAAGAAACCTTGCAGTGGGTTTGTGAAAATGTACATCTAGGAAAGCAAGGCTTGTATGATGCACTTATAGCATTTCCATCCATCCAAATAGGGGTTGAAACTGCTTTTATGTCCCTGGAATCTCAAGATCCTTTTCAAATCTATCCCTCAGCTTTTTCTAGAGGGGAAGCTTCCATGCCTATAAATGGCTTAATATGGATGGGAGATACGGCCTTTATGAAACAACAAATTATAGCGAAATTAGAACAAGGCTTTGCTTGTATAAAAATGAAAATTGGCGCTATTGACTTTGAAACAGAGTTGGCGCTTTTAAAAAATATTAGACAAGAATTTCCAGCTTCAGAAATAGAGATTCGGGTAGATGCTAATGGAGCGTTTAGCCCCAAAGATGCCTTAGAGAAACTAAAATTATTATCAGATTTTCAACTGCATTCTATAGAGCAACCTATTGCAGTAAGACAGTGGGATGAAATGGCACGTTTATGTGAAGAGAGTCCCCTAGAAATCGCACTTGATGAAGAGTTAATTGGTGTTTTTTCTGCAGAAGACAAAGCATCGTTGTTAAGTCATATTAAGCCTCATTATGTTATTTTAAAACCCAGTTTTATTGGTGGTTTTGCAGGAAGTGATGCATGGATTATTAGTTCCGAAGCACATAATATAGGATGGTGGATTACTTCTGCACTAGAAAGCAATGTAGGATTAAACGCAATTTCGCAGTATACGTTTACAAAAAATAGTACATTGCCTCAAGGTTTAGGAACGGGAAGTTTATACACTAATAATATAACATCTCCACTAGAAATAATCAAAGGGGCCATAGGATATAACCCCATTAAAAAATGGAATTTTTATTTTAATTTATGAATTATATTCAGCAAGCATACAAGGGTAAAAATGAAACATGGATGTTTATTCTCACCTTTATTTTAACAGCAGGACTGTTTGTTTTTAACCTTATCTTTTTTCTCTTTTTTAGTGATGGTATAGATGTTGCCGAAGAACAGCGTAAGCTTCTTGAAATGATACCCAGTAAGAACTTTTGGTTGGCTGTAAACTTAGTACCCTTTGCTTTTTTATTAGGCTTGTTGTTTTTGTTGGTTAAATACTTGCATGAACGAAGTATCTTATCCTTAACAACATCGCGTTCAAAAATAGATTGGGGGCGTGTTATGTTCTCTTTTTCTCTTATTGTAATCATCACTCTGGTTTCTTTTGGACTATCATATTATAACGACCCTTCAGAAATTGCATTGCAGTTTGATCCTTTAAAATTTGGAATATTATTGCTAATAAGCCTTTTATTATTTCCCTTACAAATAGGCCTTGAGGAATATTTGTTTAGAGGCTATTTGATGCAGCACTTGGGCGTTTTAATGAAAAACAGATGGTTTCCCTTGTTGGTTACATCGTTATTATTTGGAATATTTCACGGTGCAAACCCTGAGGTGGAAGAGATGGGACTCATTATTATGGTGTTTTATATTGGCACTGGATTGTTATTGGGTATTATGACTTTAATGGATGAGGGTCTTGAATTAGCATTAGGCTTCCATTTTGGAAATAATTTATTAGCGGCAATTTTAATCACGTCAGATTGGTCTGCTTTGCAAACTGACGCTGTATTTAAATACACTGCAGAAGAAGCAGGGAGTACTAGTTTGGTTGATATTCTTTTGCCTGTATTGGTATTGTATCCTATTATCTTATTGATACTAGCAAAGAAGTACAAATGGAATAACTGGACTCAAAAATTATTTGGTAAAGTGTCTCCACCGGTCATAGAAAACATGGAAGATTCTTTAAAGTAAAAAATTCTTAAATAAATAGTATATTGAAGTTTACCTAAATTTTTATAGACCCTAACAATTGATGATTACCTGTTAATAATTAACCAATTTTGAAAATCTCACAACAATTACATCCATCTTTTAAATTTAATGGTCTTCAGTTTGAAACATCTGAAGAAATTGTTCTTTTTGCTCAAAAGCTTAAAGAAACAGGAGCTCCATATGAGCGGGCTATTGCAAAGTTTATTGTGAAATGGTTTGATGACAAACCCTATATTAAAGTAAAAACTTCTGGATCTACAGGAACTCCCAAAAAAATAAAATTACTTAAAGCTCATATGGTACATAGTGCCTTTGCTACAGGAGTATATTTTAAAATGGGAGCAGATAATACTGCATTATTATGCTTGTCTGCAAAATACATAGCAGGTAAAATGATGCTGGTGCGTGCTTTAACGATGGGCTGGGATTTACATGTGGTTGCTCCAGAAAAAGATGCCATTACCCAATATGATAATGCCTATGATTTTGCAGCCATGGTACCCTATCAAGTATATCATACATTGGATGAGTTAGATAAAATAAAAAAACTCATTATTGGCGGAGGTGTTATTACGCCAGATTTAGAAACCAAATTACAATCAAAAAATACTGAAGTTTTTGCTACCTATGGTATGACCGAGACGATTACACATGTTGCTGTACGTCGCGTAAATGGAGCAGGAAAAACCGATGTGTATAGTGCATTGCCAAATGTTGTTTTTAGTAAAGATGCTAGAGATTGTCTGGTCGTTAACGCACCCAATCTCGCCAATTCTGAAATCATCACAAACGATATTGTCACACTTCATGGCCCTACAAGTTTTGAATGGTTGGGTAGATACGACAATGTAATCAATAGTGGCGGAGTTAAATTGTTTCCAGAAAAGATAGAACAACAATTACGCGATGTAATTAAGGTTCCTTTCATTATATCATCTTTACTAGATGACGCTCTGGGCGAACAGCTTATCTTGGTATTGGAGCTAGAAGCCCCAGAATTAGCTGCTAACTATCGTCATGTGATTTCTGAACTAGAACCGTATCAAAGGCCTAAAAAAATATATACACTCTCAAAGTTCCCTATAACAGAGACAGGTAAAATTAAGCGCTTAGATATTAAACGTGTTGTACAAGGGCACCATTAATAGATATTCAATTCTGAAATAACAGCTTTATTATACTGTTTTTGTTGCCCATTATTTTTGTAAACTAATTAATTTGATGCATTCCCTCATCAAAAAAGTGAGTTCCCTCATTATACATTTTATATTTTTTATTCTCATAGTAGGTTTGTTTTATAATCTTTAAAACCATCTATCATGAAAATAGTATTTAAAACAGTAGTACTCTTACTTTTTACGACAACACTTTTCGGACAACAACTTAAAGTGTCGGGAACAATATCTGATACTTCTGGATTGCCCCTTCCTGGAGTTAATATTATTGTAAAAGGAACAACTTATGGCACCCAAGCAGATTTTAATGGTAACTACGCTATTACAGTTGCAATTGGAACAAAACTAATCTATAGCTATGTAGGGTTTGAGACTGAAGAACGAAAAGTTAAGAAAAAAACAAAAGTAATTAATGTGTCAATGATGCAGGGCGCAGTGCTAGATGAAGTTGTTATTACTGGTTATGGAGCCATTCGTAAAGAACGAAAATCTCTTGGATATGCCATTTCTGAAGATGCTATTTCTAGTAGGAGTCCGCAAAGTGTGGTACGATCTCTAAATGGAAAGATTGCAGGGGTTCAAATACAAGGAAATAATGCTGCTACAGGTTCGGGGACTCATTTTATAATTCGAGGGGGAAGTATGGATAATACCCCAGCGACGGCATATGAAACTTACGCACGTATTCAAGAAAACATCTTTAAAAATGTCGGTATAGCTCCTTTGTCTACTTTCTCTATTGATGTAGATAAGGCTGGATATAGTAATATACGTAGAATGATAAATAACGGACAAGAGATTCCTCAAGATGCTGTAAAAGTTGAGGAGATGGTAAATTATTTTAAATATGATTATCCAGAACCACAAAACGGGGCTCCTTTTTCTATAACGACAGATATGGCAGCATCTCCCTGGAATGAAAAAACCAAACTGGTAAGAATTGGACTGAAAGGGAAAGATATCACCAAAGAAAATGAACAAGTACCTGCGTCCAATTTAGTATTCCTACTGGATGTATCTGGTTCTATGCATGGAGCGAATAGGTTACCGCTTTTAAAGTCTGCAATGCATGTATTGGTAGATCAATTACGTGAAGAAGACAAAGTATCTATTGTGGTATACGCAGGAGCCGCAGGTTTGGTTTTGCCTCCAACGTCAGGAAGTAATAAAGAAGCTATTTTAGGAGCTATTAATAGATTGTCTGCAGGTGGTTCTACTGCAGGTGGTTCTGGAATTGAGCTTGCCTACAAAATTGCACAAGAAAATTTCATAGAGCATGGTAATAATAGGGTGATTCTTGCCACAGATGGCGATTTTAATGTAGGAGCATCAAACAATCGTTCTATGGAAGATCTTATTGAAGATAAAAGAAAAAGTGGTGTTTTCTTAACCTGCTTGGGTTTTGGAATGGGGAATTATCGCGATTCAAAAATGGAGACCTTGGCAAACAAAGGAAATGGTAATCATGCCTATATTGATACCATGCAGGAAGCCAGAAAGGTATTGGGTATAGAGTTTTTTGGTACACTATATACGATTGCAAAAGATGTTAAAATTCAAGTAGAATTTAATCCAAGTGTTGTGCAAGCGTATCGATTAATTGGCTATGAGAACAGATTGTTGAATGATGAAGATTTTAAAGATGATACAAAGGATGCTGGAGAATTAGGAAGTGGTCATACGGTAACAGCTTTATATGAAGTGATACCAGTAGGAGTCTCAAGTGCATATTTGAAAGATATAGAAGGGCTGAAGTATACACGTCCAATGGTATCATCAAATACAGATGAAGTGCTTACTGTAAAGTTTAGATATAAAGAGCCTAAAGGAGCCAAGAGTAAGCTACTAACAAAAACCTTGTTGAATACTACATCCACTATGGAAGAAGCTACTACAGATTTTAAATTTTCTGCTGCGGTTGCTTTATTTGGAATGCAATTAAGAAATTCAGTATTCATTAATACTCAAAAAGAGGAAGATGTACTTGCCTTGGCAAAAGCTGGTTTAGGAACTGATACCGAAGGCTACAGAGCAGAATTTGTTAGATTGGTAAAAAGTAACAAATAAAACAGTAATTTATTTATGATAGTTTAAAGTTCGGCGAATTCAATATGTGTTAACATTTTTGTTTGCCGAATTTTTTTGTTTTCGATACCTTTATAAAACAAATTATACCATCATGAAAAAGACTTCCATACTATTGATTTTACTAGCAATTATTTCTATAGCTAACATTTCAGAAGTACAAGCACAAATCCTTTCAGAACGAGATCGAGCAACCTTGCGAGACGAAATTCTAAAAGATAGATTTGAAAATGTACTTCCCAAATTAATGGATGATACCGGCATCGATATGTGGTTGGTGATTGCCAGAGAGTATAATGAAGATCCCGTAATGCGCACTATGCTTCCTGCTAAATGGTTAAATGCCCGTAGGAGAACCATCCTGGTTTTTTATAGAAATAAAGCACAAAACACGATAGAGCGCCTTGCGGTTGCGCGCTATGATGTTGGAGAAAATATTACCTCTGCTTGGGATAAAGAAAAACAACCAAAGCAATGGGAGCGTTTGGTGGAGATTATCCAAGAGCGTAATCCTGAAAAGATAGGAGTGAATATGTCAAAACACTTCGGTATTGCAGATGGATTGGTGAAAACTGATTATGAAGAGCTCATGGAGGCATTGCCTATTGAGTTTGATGAAAAGATAGTTTCGGCAGAAAAATTAGCTATAGGTTGGATAGAAACAAGAACGCCAAAAGAAATGAAATTGTACAATCAATTAGTAGATATCACAAGTGCTATTATTGATGAGGCCTTTAGTACTTCTGTTATTACTCCAGGGAAAACTACTACAGATGATGTAGTATGGTGGATGAGACAAAAAGTAACAGCATTAGGTTTAGAAACATGGTTTCACCCAACCATTGATGTGCAACGCAATAATGAAGCATTGAAAAGTCATATTTATTCATTTACAAAAGGAGAAAAAGAAAAAGTAATTATCCCGGGTGATTTATTGCATTGCGATTTTGGGATTACTTATATTACTTTGAATACAGATTGTCAAAGGCATGCCTATGTTCTAAAGAAAGAAGAAACGAAAGTGCCAGGTTTTTTAACCGATGCTTTTGAAAAAGGAAATAGGGTGCAAGATATCTTTACCGGAAACTTTAAAACAGGTAGCACTGGAAATGAAGTATTGGCAATGTCGTTAAAGGAAGCTAAGAATGAGGGTTTGAAACCTTCTATTTATACACATCCTTTAGGGACTTATGGGCATAGTTCTGGTACAACGCTTGGGATGTGGGATAGTCAAGGAGGTGTGCCGGTAAATGGAGAGTATCCGCTACATGAAAATACGGTGTATGCTATAGAGCTAAATACAACGGTTACAATTCCTGCATGGAAGAAAGACATTCGCATTATGTTAGAAGAAGCGGGATATTGGGGTCCTAATGGATTTCGATATGTAAATGGAAGGCAAGAGGCTATTAAAGCTATTGCTTGGTAATATTTTTTTGTTTCTCAGCTTAAGCTTTAGGGTTCACGTGGTCTGAAATTTTAAATAAAATAAAAGAAGCAATAAAGCCCACTATGGAGAATCCAAATAACATCAAGAATACATGCTGATGTCCTAGTATACCTGGTGATTCGTCTAACAAATAACCAATGCTTAATCCTGTGAAAATGTCTGGGGTATAGCCTACCAATGATATTAAACCAACAGCAGTTCCTGTAAGTGCTAGTGGTATCCTACCTTCTTTCATTGCGGCAAAATACAAGGATCTAGCTGCGTAAATACCTGTTGCCGTAATACCTATAGATAGGAAAAACAGAGATGTTGTATCTGGATAAATGCTTCCTGTTGCAAATAACAAAGCTCCCATACTACTAAGTATAAAACTAATAACAAGCCAAAAAGTAACCCTAGTTTTGTCTGCCAAAAAGCCAATAATAACACCTACAATAGGGCGGATAAATAATAAAAAGGTTCCTACTTTGGCAGAGGCTATTTCGTCATACAACATGATTTCTTTAGCATATTGAGAGAGTACACCTGTAGTTTTATAGCCAACATAAGCGCATAAAATAATAATCATCAATAGCCATACAGAGGGTATGCTGAGTACTTTTTTAATATCCTGGACTGTTATTTTTTCAATGGTAGTTTCTGTGGTGTCTGCTGTTGTCTTTAAGAAAAACCATACGAGAACTCCAATCAAAGCAACGAGTGCAGAAGAGATCCAAATAACATATTGTAGGGCGTTTTTTCCTTCAGTAACGTTTACATATTCTATGGATTCAGTAACAAATAAAGAAAAAATCAAGACACCAAGTAATCCAAATAAAGCTCCAACTAGGCCACGTCCGCCATCTAGAAATCCAAAGGCTTTTCCTTGGGAGGTTTCTCCTCCCCAAACACGAGCTGCCTTAATCATGGCTGCCCACAAAAGAAAAATGGTAGTAAAGCCCCAATAACCGTAGAGTATTTTTAATACGAATAAGGAGGGGAAGGTTCCATAGACAATACCTCCAAGGGCTGTAGTCCATAAGGCTATCGCAATCAGCTTTCTGGGTTGAAATCGATCTGCTAAAGGACCACCAAGTAGGTATGAAAATACAGCTACAATACCATATATGGATTGTGCAGTACCTAATTCTAGGTTACTTAGCTTAAAAACATCTAAAACCGTTGGGCGAAAAACACGCGTTAGTACAAAGGGTAATATAAAAACAGCCTCTCCAGCTAGAATAAGCAAAAGAAGGTAGATGTAGTTTTTATAAGTGTTGCTTGTGTAGATGTTTAATTTAAATTTATTTTTTGACTACTGAATTAAACCTGTATCACACCCAAATTAAAAGGCTTTTCAATAGGCGCATGATTGGCAGCTTCTATTCCCAAAGAGATCCAAGTTCTTGTGTCTAGTGGGTCTATTACGCCGTCTGTCCAAATGCGTGATGCAGCATAGTAGGGTGATATTTGATTATCATATCTAGCCTTGATACGGTCATAGAGCTCTTTTTCTTCTTCTGGTGTAATCTTTTTACCTTGTTTTTTAAGGGAAGCTGTTTCTATTTGTAATAATACTTTGGCAGCACTGTTTCCACTCATTACGGCTAGATTTGCACTTGGCCAAGCGGCGATCAATCTTGGGTCATAAGCTTTTCCACACATCGCATAATTTCCTGCTCCGTAACTATTACCAATAATAATGGTGAACTTTGGAACCACACTATTACTTACTGCATTTACCATTTTGGCACCATCTTTTATAATACCACCATGTTCACTCTTACTACCCACCATAAACCCAGTAACATCTTGTAAAAACACTAAAGGAATTTTTTTCTGGTTACAATTCGCTATAAAACGCGTTGCTTTATCTGCACTATCACTATAGATAACCCCCCCA
>JBNMOX010000014.1:0-10672 GCA_051275835.1 Patiriisocius sp. | reverse complement strand
ACTAGGATAGTGCACTCCTACATAAATTCTACTCATCACGAAGATAAGGGGCCACAAGTACGCTAGATAAATCCAGGAATTAAAACTCCGAATGGAGAGTACCATAAAAGTAACAATACTAAAACTCGAAGAAGCATGACCAGAAAAGAAGCTATACGATGTTGGCTTTTGCAAAATACGTATCAATCCTGAAAGTTCTGTGGTGTTATTTGGGCGAATACGTGCCACATAATTTTTGGTAAGATCGGTTAAGGTAAACGTAATTATGAATGTAAGAATAATTCCTAACAACATGATCACTCCTTTTTTTCCTTTATGATAATACAGTACGATAACACTAAAATATAGGAAAAGTGCTGTCCAGCTTTCTATTTGAGTAGCAAATACCCAAAAAGTATCATATTGCTCTAAACCAAGATTATTGAGCCAAACAAAAAGTTCTTGATCCCAATTCTTTAGGGTGGTAAACATTAAAATTTACGTTTGATGGAGCCTCCAAAATCTTCAACATCATCTTTCATTTGTTTCAACTCCTTGGAAACATCTTTGGTAATATCCAGATCAAGCCCCTGTTTTTCTGCTGTTTTGGTGATTTCAGATTTAATGTCGTTGGTAGCGTCTTTTATTTGACGCATCCCTTTTCCTAATCCACGAGCGATTTCTGGAATCTTATCAGCACCAAAGATGAGGAGTACAAAGAATAGGATGAATGCTATTTCTCCACCACTAATAAACAAGAATTGAGGTTGTAGTACCATAGCGCAAAGATAGGGAGATTTCAGAATTTTGAAATCAGAATTTTGAATTAAATTTTTATAGTAATCAGCTCAAATTATAATAGCTTCGGAAATAGGAAAAATCATAAAAAATAAAAAACCCGTTACACTATGCAACGGGTTTTCCTACTGTATATTTCTAAAGGAAATTAGTCCTTCACTTTATTTTTAAAGTTTTTAAAATCTCCAATTTTTTTACGCTTAGGCCATGCATTGTTTCCGGTATCTACATCTGCAGTTTCTTCGTCTGGATCTACCATTATTTTAGTGATTTCCATATCTGAAGCTACTACTCTGCTTAACTCTACATCATTCTTTCTCCAGATTTGCGCTGGATATGTTTCGCGTTTTGTAGAACCATCACTATAAGTATATTCTACAATAATTGGCATTGGAATTCCTCCTGGCTTTTCAAACGTTATATCATAGAAAAACTTAGGGCTTTTTAGGTTTGCTCTATCTTCAGGACTCACGTTATCCATAATGTATTGTTGTAATGTAACAACATCATTAAGCGTTTGTGTTTTCAAACCTTCTTCAAAATTTTCATCACCCTCTGATACTAGATACACTAATGGTGGTAAATCACTCTCTTTCATACCACGAGCTTCGATCATTTCTTTTATTTCTTTACTCATTTTAGATGATACGTAGTATTTCTTCACCTCTTTCACACCAATATCTGTATAGTCTGTACTGTAGAACCAGGCTCTCCAAAACCAATCTAAATCTACTGCTGAAGCATCTTCCATAGTACGGAAGAAATCTTCTGGGGTTGGGTGCTTAAACATCCAACGTTGAGAATACGTTCTAAAAGCGTGATCAAATAACTCACGACCCATAATAGTTTCACGTAAAATATTTAAACCTGTTGCAGGTTTAGAATATGCATTGGCACCAAAATTATACGTGTTTAATCCTTTAGTCATAATAGGAGCAATATTATCTTGATCACCACCCATGTAGTTTACAATTTTACTAGCGGGTCCACGACGTGATGGATATGCTGTGTTTGGAGCAATAGCATCTGGATACCACTCACCAAAATCTTGTTCTGCTACATACTGTACAAAGGTATTTAAACCTTCATCCATCCATGTCCACTGGCGCTCATCACTATTTACAATCATAGGAAAGTAGTTATGCCCTACTTCGTGAATAATAACACTCATCATGCCATATTTTGTACGCTCGCTGTAATTACCTTCTTCATCTGGACGACCATAGTTCCAGCAAATCATTGGGTATTCCATTCCTTGACCCTTTGCATGCACAGAGATTGCTTTGTGGTATGGATAATCAAACGTCATTCTAGAGTAAGACTTTAAAGTACTTGCCACTACTTTGGTAGAATAGTCTTCCCATAATGGGTTTCCTTCTGGCGGATATAATGACACCGCCATTACATCTTTTTCACCCATCTTAACAGCCATCATATCCCAGATATAACGTCTTGATGTTGCAAATCCGTAATCACGTACGTTTTCTGCTTTAAACTTCCAGGTTTTAGTTTCTTTTACATTTCCTTTTGAGGCAGCTTCTGCTTCTGCTTGTGTTACAATGATTACTGGAGTATCATATGATTTTTTAGCTTGCTCATAACGATTCATCATCGTTTTACTAAAAATTTGTTTTCTATTGGTTAAAACACCTGTTGCATCCATCGTGTGATCTGCAGGTACTGTAATATTAACATCATAATCTCCAAAAGGTAATGCAAACTCATCACGTCCCCAGAACTGACTATTTTGCCATCCTTCTACATCACTATAAACTGCCATTCGTGGGAAGAACTGTGCAATAACAAATCCTTTGTTACCATCAGCAAATACTTCATACCCACTACGAGCTCTATCTATAGTATGATTTACTACATTATACCACCACTTAATATCAAAAGAATAGCGATCTCCTGGCTCCATGGCTTCTGGCATATCAATACGCATCATGGTTCGGTTGATAGTATACTTAAGGTTATTTCCTTTGGTATCTTTCACGTAATCTATTTTAAAACCTCCGTCAAAGCCTTCTCCCATGTATGTATTCACAAAAGAACTTGCTTGTTGTGCTGGTGCAGCTCCATTAGGCTCAATTAAAGGCGACTTAGAGTCTGCAGCACGTACATTTTGATCTAATTGTACCCATAAGTATTCTAATACGTCTGGAGAATTGTTGGTATATGTAATGGTTTCTGTACCATAAAGTACTGCATTATCATCATCCAAACGAATGTCCATTTTGTAATCTGCTTGCTGCTGGTAGTATGCTGGCCCTGGAGCTCCACTAGCAGAACGATATTGGTTTGGGGTAGAAAACTCTTGGTACAACTGCTTAAAACGGTTGCTATTTATGTGCCCAGATTTACGTTCTTCCTTTGTTTCAGCATCTTGCGCATTGGCAAATCCTGCAGAAGAAACGATTAAAATAAAAGATAAAAATTTAAGTAATTTCATGGTGTTAGTTTGTTTAAAAAGTATTCAAAAATAGCCTAATAAGTGGTTTGCGACTTGTATTATTTAAAGTTTAACAATCCTTTAGGGTTTTCTTTTTCCAAGACAAGACTACGTCGTACCTCTGGCGTTTTAATATGGATAATATTTTGTTGATCTTCATAGGCGTCAAACAAAACTGTATTCTCAATTTCTATGCTTTTTAAAGAAGAAACTCCTGTGATTTCAAGGTAGATTTTTACGCGGTCTATATCATATTCCAGTCCAATATATGTGTAATCGGCTTTGCTGCCATTTACAAAAACGGTGAGCTTCTTAAAAACATAGTCACGCAATAGAAGGACGTCTGCTTCGGTCTCTTTCTTAGAATCTAAATGAACTGACTTTAAAGAACGTTTACCTAAGGTCTCCTCTATATCATCTGTAAATATTTCAGTAATAATTTGCAGCGATTGTTCTTGGGGGACGTATTCAATTCTTGTGGTACTCACATAAAACTTATGAACAGTAGCTGCCATAAGTATTGGAAATACTACAACTAATATTAGAACTTTAAAAATCTTCATAGGGATAAAAATAGGACGGATTGCAAATTGCGAAAATTAGTGCAATAAGTATTCCTTTTTAGTTCTGAAATTTTAAAACATGATAAAAATGTTAGTTATTCTTTCTCTAGCAATGGCAATTGAGAAACATAAGCAGGGGATTTATCTTTAAAAACGGTGAGTACTCCGTTAAAATTTTTGATTTTAAAGTATTTTTCAATTTGAGTTGTTTCTAGACAAAATAACACAAAATCGTAGGTTCTGTTTTCGGGAACTCCATAAGCTTCCATGAAAAAGGAGGTCCCATAATAGGTTAATATTTCGGCTGCAGCCATGTCCTGAGAAACCCATTTACGTACCATTTTTAGATTTTTGTAATACCCCGTTATGTACTTATACATGGCCTCAAGGTTTACAGAAACAGGTGTGATTGCTTGCCCTAATAGCACTGGTATTTTCTCTTCAGGTTTTCCCTTAAAGCCTGGAATACCTACATCGTCAAAATTAAAATCTTTTTGGGTATTAATACGCTCTACATCTTTCATTAGATCTCCAGAAAGTCTATTGCCCAAAACCACTTCATCCAATTGATTTAGCAAAATAACAAGGGCCACAGAAAGGTGTTTTTTACGATACATTTCAGCAGTAATAATTACTTTTTTGGGAAAATACTTTATTCCAGAAAACACCAAAGTATCATTGCGCTGCACCTCAATACGAAACTTCCCTTCTTGATTTGTGATTGCATTATACCTAGATGTAGTATTAAGTACATGAATGTTTTCAACCTCATCTGGATTGGTGATTACACCCTCTAATAGAATAATTTGCCCATTTCCACTAAAGAAAAAACACAAAACAATAAGTAAAAAAAGGTAGGTTGCTTTATTCAATTTTTTTGAGATATTCTTCACTCTTTGCCACCATGTAATCAAGTAATAAGAGTTCATTTTCAGGGTTAAGGTACTTCGCTTCAAAATCACTTTCATGTACATAATACACAAAGTCTGCTACTTTATCTTTTGGTATATTATAATGAGAAATAATAAAGTCATTTGTAAATTTATCTTTAAATTCATTTATCGTTGCAGCACTCAATGGGTTTGAATTTGTTTTCTTTTTTTGCTTTCCAAATATAAGTCTTGTTAATAAAGAGACCCCACCTATTAAATCAGCCCCTTCACGAACTTGTCCATTATTATATGCATCTCTAGCGACATTCCCTTGTACTGCCGTTTGTGCATCTGGTCCAAATTCATATCCAAACTCTAATGCCTCATAGGACAAATCGAAATCACCAAATCCACCAACGGTTTTAATTTTTCCGACGTCCACAGTAATATCCCCTGTAAGATCATAGGTTTTCACAAAAACCTCCTTTAGCACATTAACTTCTGGGTTTAAAGAAATAGTAACTGTTTTCTTTTTCAATACAATTCCTTTTACAATTAAATTAAAACTTATGTATTGTAAAGAAGTCACTTGAAGCCTATCATTGGCTGCCACATCAATTTTGAACTGCCCATTGGCATCTGTGATTACACCTTTTTGAGAAGAAATATTATAAATATGTATTCCCTCTACTTGATCTGCAACAGGAGTAATAATGGTTCCTTGTATAGGAACACGTTTTACATCTTGTGCAATTGCTGTACCAGTACAAAAAAGAAGCATAATAACAATATAGAATCTTAATGAATTCATAGGTTCGTTTTTTATTTTTTTTCAAAAAAAAAGTACTCAATATTTTTGTGATTCCTGCACAAATCCTTTTTAATTATATTTTTAAAAACCTTTCTATCAAAGCTAGAATCACTCTTTTATTTGCTCAAGATACAAGCTACTCTGACTTTGCACATACTCGAATAATAACAATTGATTATCCGGCAATAAATACGAGGAAGGTATCACACTTTCAATCAGAAAGTATCTAAAATCTGTAGCATATTCCGAACCAATACCATAACTATTTTGTAGTGTTACATCATCAAATTTTTTGTTTAGTAATGCTATTTGAGTATCATTACTTGTATCGATTTGAATTTTGTTGGGTTTGTTTTTTGGGGGTCCTAAAATAAGTTTTACCGCTAGTGCGGCAACCGCTATAAAATTAAATCCGTTTTCCATTCCTGGATTCCCTAGCGCTTCTTCAGCTGCATTACCCTGCACAGCAGTTTGCCCATCTGGAGCAAACTCATAACTGTCTTCAAGGCCCTCATAGGAAGTATCAAAATCTGTGTCAATAACATAGGTCTTTATATTTGAGACGTCCTCTTTTAAAACACCGGTAAGATCATGATCTTTTAGAAATACCTCATCCAAGGTGTTTATGGCAGGATTAAGATACAATACCATGGTTTTTCTTTCAATGGCTTTTGCCGTTACGATGACAGTATACCCTTTAAATTGTATCGCTGTTATTTCGAGTCTATCATTTTTGGCAACCGCTATTTCAAAGTCTCCTTCTTCATTGGTAATGGTTCCTTTTTGAGAGGATATATTATATATATGGATTCCAGAAACCATCTCATCTGCATCTGCAGTAATGTGACCTTGAATTACAACACGTTCAATTTCTTGTGCAAAAAGAGTACACGTGCACAGTAGCATGAACAATATTAAAAATAGCTTTTTCATTTTAGTTTGGTTATGCAATAAAACTACAATATAATAACACAATGTGTACCTTTACCTATAAACAAAATACGAATGAAAAACTTAATTGTTGCAAGTACTTCAACAATATACGGAGGAACCTACTTAGATTATTTGGAAGAATCTCTTAAAACCCTTTTTTTACATGCTTCGGAAATTTTATTCATTCCCTATGCTAGACCTAGCGGAATTAGTCATGACATCTACACTAAAATTGCAGCCAAAGCTTTTAAAAACCTAGGAAAAGAAGTACGTGGCATTCACACTTTTGAAAACCCTAAAACCGCAATAGAAAATGCACAAGGAGTTTTTACAGGAGGTGGAAACACATTTTTATTAGTACAACAATTATACAAGCATGAAATACTGGCGCCTATGCGTCAAGTAATACTAGAGGGCACTCCGTACCTAGGAACTAGTGCAGGAAGCAATATTTGCGGCATTACTATGCAAAACAGCAATGATATGCCTATTGTATACCCTCCATCTTTTAAAACCCTTGGCGTGATTCCTTGCAACATCAATGCGCATTACTTAGATCCAAATCCTACGGGTACCCATATGGGGGAAACTAGAGAGACCAGAATTAAAGAATATCACACTCAAAATACAGTGCCCGTTATTGGTTTACGAGAAGGTAGTTGGCTTGAAGTTCAAGGAGAAAAAATGACATTAAAAGGCACGCATAGCGCAAGAATTTTCGAACAAGATAAAGATCCTGTTGAACTAGCTGCTGGAACTATTATAAAATTTTAAATATTAGAATGCTACGTTGTTAGAATATATACTGCTGCGTACATAGACAAAAAAGGAGTGTCAATTCTTTGAAAAGTTGCCTCTTCCTTCTCATTGATTCTTTTCAACTTTACTACTTGACTACTTAAGATCTACAGTTCTTTTACAAAATGATAGCCTTTTGCTACAAAACCATGCCTATAATAAAATTTATGCGATGGAAAATTATGCACATAGGTATTTAGTTCCACCCAATTACAATCTTTCTTCTTGGCATAATCATAAACAAAGTCTAGTAGCATCGCACCAATGCCTTTACTTCTATAGTCATCTAGCACAATAACATGATCCATTTCTATGCTTCGCCCAGCATAATGTCTGGTTTGAAACCATAAGCCGCTACAACCAATAAGGGTTTCTCCATCATAAATACCGGCACACTTATAATTCTGGCCTATCATTTCGGTAAAGCGTTGGTTGAGCACTTCTTCGGAAACTTTAAAATCATCTAAAATAGCAATCAAAGGCACAATACTTAGAATTTCCGAAGGTTTTATCAGTTTTATAATTATGGAGTCGTTCAAAATATAGTATTTTTAAGGTTCAAGGAATGACACGAAGATAAAAAATGAAACGAAAAAACTTTTTACAATTAACAGGAATTTGTGGTATTGGGGTACTAATATTTCCGCAGATAGCCCTAGCGACTTCTCAGCAATCATTTACGCGTGAACAACTCATCGGAAAAGGTAATTCAGATATTGTAGGAGATTCCTATGTCAGTACAATGAATACAAAAACCAAAAGTGCTTTTTTAGATATGAAAGCTGCGGCAGCAAAAGAAGGCATTGCCATTGAAGTTGTATCTGCCTATAGAAGCTTTGAACGTCAAAAAGAAATATTTGAAGGAAAATACAAACGTTTCACCAAGCAAGGATTAACACCCGAAGCCGCTATTTCAAAAATTATTGAATACTCTACCATCCCTGGTACATCAAGACATCATTGGGGCACTGATATCGATATTATAGATGCTAATGGAAGTCCAAGACCCAGCAGTGTATTGCAAGCAGCCCATTTTCATGGCAAAGGGCCCTTTTGTAAATTAAAAGATTGGCTTACCATACATGCAAGCTCCTATGGTTTTTATGAAGCCTATACCAGCAATGCCAACCGCAAGGGTTTTGAATATGAACCTTGGCATTTTAGCTATGCCCCAGTTTCAAAACCCATGCTAGAAGCCTATAAAAAATTGGATATCAAAACCATATTACAAGAAGAAAACATAGTAGGAAGTGAGTATTTCACCGATGCTTTTATCGCTACCTATCGAAAAGAAAATATTTTGGATATCAATCCTGAATTGATTTTTTAAGGTGGAAACCCACAAAATAGTTAAAGAATAGAGCGAGCTACAAGAAAGACCTATACAACTGTTATATCCTATTTCCTACAATTTCACTTTTCAAAAATACCATTATTAATACCCTTTTTTATACTAGCTAATACAAACAGTACTATTATAAAACCTAGAATCTCCCTATCTTTGTTTCATGAATAAAAAAGCCCTCTTACTCATTCTAGACGGCTGGGGAAACACGCAAGACCCTAGCGTTTCTGCACCAGCACAAGCAAACACACCCTTTATGGATAGCGTCTTACAAAAGTATGCGCATGCAAGCCTTTTAACACACGGTAAGCATGTTGGCTTACCCGATGGACAGATGGGCAACAGTGAAGTAGGTCACATGAACCTTGGTGCTGGAAGGATTGTGTATCAAGATTTGGCAAAAATTAATTTGGCAGTCGCCCAAGATACACTCAAAGATGAAAAAGTGCTACAAGAAGCTTTTCAATACGCCAAAACCAACCATAAGAATGTACATTTTTTAGGTTTGGTTTCAGATGGAGGCGTGCACTCACATCTGGACCATATTAAAGGATTACTGACCGCTGCAGCCAAAGAAAAGGTAGAAAATGTATTTGTACATGCGTTTACAGATGGTCGTGATGTAGATCCTAAATCTGGTGTTGGGCACCTAGAAAATTTACAAGCCCATATGCAAAAAACAACAGGATCTATTGCAAGTGTCATTGGACGCTACTTTGCTATGGATCGAGACAAACGCTGGGAGCGTGTAAAAAAAGCCTATGATTTATTATGCTTCGGAAAAGGCACACCCACCACTAACCTTTCCGAAAGCATCAAACAAAGTTATGCAGCTGGAATTACAGACGAATTTCTTGAACCACGTATCGTTTCAAAAAACAACAAACCTCTTGCTACTATAACTGAAGATGATGTGGTAATTTTCTTTAATTTTAGAACCGACCGAGGAAGACAACTTACTGAAGTCTTAACACAGCAAAACTTTGAAGCGTTGGGCATGAAAACCCTTCCCTTATACTTTGTAACACTCACCAACTATGATGCTTCTTTTAAAGGCATTCATGTGGTCTATAACAAAGAAAACATCACACAAACACTAGGCGAAGTATTAGAACAATACAATAAAACACAAATACGGATTGCCGAAACCGAAAAATACCCGCATGTCACCTTCTTTTTTAATGGAGGAAGAGAAGCTCCTTTTATTGGTGAAAAACGAATCTTATGCCCTTCACCCAAAGTAGCTACCTACGACCTACAACCAGAAATGAGTGCTTTTGAAATTCGAGATAAGATCATACCGGAAATTGAAGCTGAAACAGCTGACTTTATATGCCTCAACTTTGCCAATCCAGATATGGTAGGACACACAGGCATTTTGGAAGCAGCCATTAAAGCTTGTGAAGTAGTAGATCGTTGTGCGCAGCAAATTACAGAAGCAGCCCTAGCTCATGGCTATACTACCCTAATTATTGCAGATCATGGTAATAGTGAAACCATGCGCAATCCAGATGGCTCACCCAATACTGCACACACTATAAATCCCGTGCCTCTAATTGTGGTGGATCATGACATAAAAGAAGTGCAAGATGGCGTTTTAGGAGACATGGCCCCAACCATCCTAAACATTATGGGCATCTCTCAACCCAAAGAGATGACACAAAAATCATTAGTTTAAAAATTTAATATGAAATATTTCATAGTACGAACATTCTTAATAGCTATGTGCTCTAGTAGTTTCATAGCCTGTAAAAAAAACACAGAGAAAAAATTAAATGATAATACCGAGAAAATTCTTCAAAGAAATACGCTTATAGACGACCCAGAAAATGAAGGTGAAAAAATGTTACTAGGACTTGTTACCTACGACGATTTTAAAAGTGAAATGCTTTTTCCTTGGATGTACGAAAATCCTGAACTTTACACCCCAGATGAAAGCCTGTGTCTAGAAATCAAAGAACACATTGAGGGTATTAGCATCAAAGCTTTTATGGGAACATGGTGCGAGGACAGTCAGCGCGAGATACCGCATTTATACAAAACATTAAACATGTCAGGTTTTCAATATGACAGCATGCAAATGGTGGCTGTATCTCATGACAAAACAACTCCAGAAGGCTA
>JBNMOX010000013.1:0-11499 GCA_051275835.1 Patiriisocius sp. | reverse complement strand
ATTAAGTCTAAATTCTTTTTTTCAAGTTTCTTTTTTGCATTCTCCAATTCATTTTGAGTTTCTAATGCAAATCCTACCAAAAACTGGTGTTTCTTTTGAGCCCCCAAACTAGCTAGTATATCTTTGGTTCTTTCAAGTGTTATAGACATGCCTTCCCCAGTTTTCTTTTTAATTTTTTCATCAGATACAGTTACAGGTGTAAAATCTGCTACAGCTGCGCTACATATTGCTATCGCAGTAGCATCATAATACCGATGTACCGCATCATACATTTCTTGAGCATTTGTAACGCGAACAAGGCCTATATTTTTTTTTGAAACAGAAACACTTGAAGGCCCAAGCACTAAAGTCACTTCAGCTCCTAACTGACTAGCAATTTCTGCAATAGCAACACCCATTTTACCAGAGGAATGATTCCCTATAAATCTTACAGGATCAATAGCCTCATAGGTAGGTCCTGCAGTAATTAATACTTTTTTTCCTTGTAAGGGCAGTGTTTTTAATATTTCCGAAGATAGAAATTGCACTATTGTTTCTGGCTCTGCCATTCTACCTTGGCCTACTAAACCACTAGCGAGTTCACCAGATTCTGCTGGGATAATAACATTGCCAAAACGTTCTAGGATATCAAAGGTGTTTTTTGTACTAGGATGTTTGTACATATCCAAATCCATTGCTGGAGCAACATACACAGGACATTTTGCAGAGAGATAGGTTGCTAACAATAAATTATCGCTTGTACCATGTGCCATTTTTGATAAGGTATTGGCGGTAGCAGGAGCGACTATAAATAAGTCTGCCCAAAGGCCTAACTCAACATGGTTATTCCATTGGGCATTATCATCCTCCTCATTAGTAAATGAAGAATATACTTCATTTTTTGAAAGCGTAGAAAGTGTTAGGGGTGTAACAAACTCTTTTGCTTTTGGGGTCATTACAACTTTTACATCTGCCCCTTCCTTTACAAGTAAACGTACCAAAAAAGCAGCCTTATAAGCAGCAATACCCGCTGTAACGCCGAGTAAAATGTTCTTTCCGCTTAGTACTGACATAATAGATTTACTGTTCTAAAGCCTCATCTGCAGTATTACGGTAGTAGATTTTATCTTCTAACCATTCTTGTACTGCCAATGAATGTGGCTTTGGTAATTTTTCGTAAAATTTTGAAACTTCGATTTGTTCTTTGTTTTCAAAAATTTCTTCTAAACTATCATTATAGGTTGCAAACTCATCTAGTTTCTCTAACAATTCTTTCTTAATGTCTCCATTAATTTGATTTGCTCTCTTAGAGATAATAGAGATTGCTTCGTAAATGTTATTTGTTGGCGCATCTACTAAATTCTTGTCAATAGTAGTTGTGCTTAACGGTGCTTCACTGTTTTTAATATCTGCCATAATCTTAATTTTCTGTTGTTTCTTGGTACTTAGCCAATTCTTTATCTATCGCTGCTATGAGTGCATCTGCATCCTCTTTTTTCTCGCCAGCCTTGTAATATTTTAAATATTTATCGTAGTATTCTTTTGCTATTATAAGACGTTGTTCTACCACAATTGGAACACTTGTAATCGCTCTATTATAAGCAGATACTGTTCTTCCGTAAAAAGCTTCTTCTCTATAAATAGAACCAGGATGATCCGTTATAAAGTTTTCATAAGCATCTACAGCAGGTTTAAAACTTCCTATTTGCTCACCAATTTTAAAGTATTGATGCGCTTTCTCAATGTCTTTCTTTTCTAGCTTACTACGTAATTCAGTTACTAGTACATTTGCTTCTACTCTGTATGTTGAATTTGGATATTTATTTACAAACACTTGTAGTTTCTCCAAGCCCTTTCTTGTATCCTTTTGATCTAAAGAATACCGGGGTGATAAAGAATAATAACTTTTTGCAGACTTATAAGCAGCAATCTCCACACTATCACTTTTAGGATACGTCGCTTCAAAACGCTCAAATTGATATCCAGAAACAAAATAATCTTCTAAATTATAAAATGTATTGGCGTAGATAAACGAAAGTTTTTCTGCCTGTGGCTTCCCTCTATATACTGGAACAATCTGTTCCATAAGCTTTAAAGCCTTTCTAAATTTTCCTGTTTTACCAGTAGCTACTCCTACTTGATATAAAGAATCTGCCATTTGGTATTTGGCAACACTATCCGATCCCTTTAAAACAATTTGATAAGGGCTGCATGATGTAAGTAATATCGTGCAAGAAATGAATAAGAAAAAAAGGTATTTCATAGTTTTAAAAAACATCGGGCAAAAGTAGTGAATTATACGTGATTACAAAAACTTATTATCGTTGCTATGTATTGTGCTGCTCGTACTTTTGCTGCTTAAAATTTCAGACAAAAAACATATCAAAAACAAGCACCTAATAAAAGGTACTTACAAAGGCTTTAATTTTAGTATTTAACGAATCGCTAACCCCTACCAATGGTAGTCTTAGCGTAGGTTCACATAAATTAAGTGCTGCAAAAACAGCTTTAATTCCTGCAGGATTACCTTCTGCAAAAATATAATCTATGGCAGGAGCTATTTTATAATGAATATCATAAGCCTCATCTACTTTTCGTGCAAGTGCTAATTGAATCATCGTAGAAAACGCTTTTGGAAAGCCCTCTCCAATGACAGATATCACACCAGCACCTCCCGCGAGCGTCATAGGCAAAGCAATCATGTCATCACCACTTATAACCAAGAAATCTTTGGGTGTTTGGACTATCATTTCCATGGCTTGTACCATATCTCCTTTAGCCTCTTTAATGGCGACAATATTCTCAAAATCATGAGACAGTCTAGCTACCGTTTCTGGTGTCATATTACTAGCTGTTCTGCCTGGTACATTGTATAAAATAATAGGTTTAGAACTTACGGAAGCAATAGCAGCAAAATGCTGATAGATGCCTTCCTGCGTAGGTTTGTTGTACATAGGAGAGACCGATAAAATTGCTGTAAAAACAGCTATATCTCTTGATGTAAACTCATCCTTTATCGCCTGTGTGTTATTACCTCCTATGCCTAAGACCAAAGGTAATTTTCCTGCATTAGCAGTAATAACAGTATCAATAACCAATTGCTTTTCATCTGAAGTAAGCACAGCACTCTCTCCTGTGGTTCCTAAAACCACTAAGTAATTGATACCATTTGCAATCTGGAAATGGACAATGTCTGTTAAAGCAGCAGTATCTACCGCACCTTCTTTTGTAAAAGGAGTAATCAAAGCTACTCCGGTACCCATGAGTTCTTTCATGCTGATATTTTTCCTAGTATTTTAAAATATTTTGTAAGCTCGGCAATCACCGAGACTGTATCATTTGGATTTATCGCTAACATAAGATCAAAAAAACGCGGATCCCCACCCTCAAATCCTACTTTAAATTTAGCCGCACTATGAGCAGCAATAGTATCTAAATAAATGTGCTTCTCGGGTGACATATAGAGTAAAACATCTACAGGCTTTTCTAAAAATTTCTTTGCGCTAGCTCCCCTAACCCCACCTCTAAATGTAATATCCTTTTGACAAAACTGATCTTGGGTTAAAGACGGCATATTTTTATGAAATGTTACAAAAGAAAAAAAGCCTGTCTGCGCTTCTGAAATGCAAAGTGACTTGGCTATCGTATTATAAGCCGACACTTCTTTAATATGGTCTGCATCAAATAAAAAAGCAAGCGTTTGCATCTTGGCATTTAATTGAGATACATCTCTTTTTGCCAAAGCAGCTGTAATTGCTTTTTGATAATATTTCTGCCTTATTTTTTTAAACATGTAACCGCAACTGGAGTGTAAAAATACAAGTTTCTTCCCCATATTTCTGAAATATTAAATCATTTCTAGAAATTCGTCTTCGGTGATGATGGGAACCTCTAATCCTTCTGCTTTGTTACGCTTGCTAGGCCCCATATTATCCCCAGCAATCACAAAACTTGTTTTACTAGAAATACTACTTGATACTTTACCCCCATTGTCTTCAATGAGTTTTTTAAGCTCGGTCCTAGATACTTTGGCGAAAACACCAGACACGACAAAGGTATATCCACTTAAAATAGAGGTTTGTCCCGCTAAGGCTTCAGCGGAAATAGCTAATTGTACTCCGTATTCTTTTAATCTCGCTACCATTTCAAGATGTTGTGTACCGTTCGTGGTAGCTACTGAAAATAAATCCAGGGATGTTTCCGAACTAAAAAAAGCAATCACACTTTCTGCAATTCGATCTCCTATTTCATCTACCGCAATAAGTTCTTCAAAATTTGCTGCGATTAATGCGTCTATCGATTTAAAATGTTTTGCTAATTTCTTTGCTACGGTTTCTCCAACATACCGAATCCCTATAGCAAAAAGTACGCGTTCAAAAGGAATTTCTTTGGAAGCCGCTACACCTGATACCAGGTTCTCTGCACTTTTTTGCGCCATACGCTCTAGTGGTAAAATATCTTCAACACTTAAGGTGTATAGATCTGCATAGGTTTCTATTAAGCCAGCAGTTACCAATAAGGCAACAGTCTCCCCTCCTAGCCCTTCAATATCCATGGCTTTACGAGAAATAAAATGTTGAATACGACCAATAATTTGTGGAGGACACCCTGCTTCATTAGGACAATAATGCTTAGCATCTCCTTCTGTTCTAGTTAGAAGCGTATCACATTCTGGGCATTGTGCAATGTATTGAGTGGCTAAAGAATTTTCAGGTCTTTCTGCTAGATCCACTCCCATAATTTTTGGGATAATCTCCCCCCCTTTTTCTACAAATACAGTATCTCCTTCTCTAATATCCAATAATGCTATTTGATCTGCATTATGTAAAGACGCACGTTTTACAGTGGTACCAGCAAGTTCCACTGGCTGTAAATTTGCCACCGGAGTTATTGCGCCAGTGCGCCCTACTTGATAACTAATTTCTTCAAGTACTGTTGACACCTGCTCTGCTTTAAATTTATAGGCCATAGCCCAACGAGGTGCTTTAGCGGTAAAGCCTAACTCTTCTTGTTGCTGAAGGTTGTTTACTTTTATAACAACACCATCGGTTTCATAGGGTAATTCATGACGGTGGATATCCCAGTAATTCACAAAATCTAATACGGCCTCAATACTTGTGGCAAGCTTTGCAACGGGCGGTACTTTAAAACCCCATTCTGTGGCTTTTTTCAAACCCTCCATCTGAGTTTTAATGGGTAAATCATCACCAACCAAACTATATAATAAACATTCTAAAGGTCTTTTGGCTACTTCTGCACTATCTTGTAATTTCAAGCTTCCAGAGGCTGTGTTTCTTGGATTCCGATACGGTTCTTCTCCTGCCGTTATGCGCTCTTCATTCATCTTGTTAAAACCAGCAAAAGGCAATACAATTTCGCCTCTAATTTCAAAGTTAGCAGGGTAGTCTCCTTGTAATTGTAGCGGTACAGATTTAATTGTTTTAACATTGGCACTTACGTTATCACCCTGATACCCATCACCTCGAGTAACTGCTCTTACTAGACTTCCATTTTCATAGGTAAGACTCATAGAAGCTCCGTCATACTTTAATTCACAGGCATACGCAACAGCGCCATCTACTTGTTTTTTAATCCGTGTTTCCCAATTTTCTAAATCTTCTTTAGAATAACTATTTTCAAGAGAGTGCATTCTAAAAGTATGCGGTACCGTTTCAAAATTCTTGGTCACTTCCCCCCCAACCCTTAATGTTGGTGAATTAGGGTCGTGAAATTCTGGGTGCTTAGCCTCAAGAACTTGTAATTCTTTGAGCTTCATATCAAAATCATAATCACTAATAGTTGGAGTATCTACTACATAATAACGGTGATTATGTGCACGAAGTTGATTTCGTAATTCCGTAATTTTTTCTTGAAAGCTCATCTAGCAAAGATAAAATTGATACGTTAAATGTAATAGAATTTGAACAAAAAAAAGGCTCCTATTTTAGGAGCCTTTAATTCAAAAATTTATTTCGGTATTATTTCTTCACAAATCGCTTTGTGATGACAAAACCATTACTTGAAAAACGTACAAAATATATTCCTGAAGATAGTGTTGAAACCTCTAATGACATTCTATTTGACACTTCAGAAATAGTTCTCACTAAGGATCCAGTAACTGAATACACGTCAATACGCTCAAATGTACCCTCTAAAATATCTATGTTTAAAACAGCATCTGCTGGATTTGGGTACAATCTGATATTTCCAACAGTGATACTTTTAAAATTTGCTTCATTTTCACCAGTATCAATTACAGTTGGACTTGGCTGTCTTGCTACTGCATTATCTCCTGAGACAATAACTTGATCAAAATATATTTGATCGTTGTTGTTACTAGCATCATTTCTAAAACGGAATCTATTATTTGAATTAAAATTATAGGTTCCACTATCCAATACGATAGTATCTGTAAAGAAAGAATTATTATTAAAATCTGTTCCTCTTGCATAGTTACCAATAACTTGATAAGAACTTCCGTTAAAAAATTCTACTAAGAAATTTTCACCTACTTCCATACTTCTCGCATAGGTATGAAACTCAATCGTAATTTGATTGTTTCCGCTTAAATCTAAAATTGGTGAACGCGCATTAGATGAATTTGAGTTATCTCTGATTCTAATAGAATATGTACCTTCAAATGCACGAGTCGAACTTGCAAATCTCACGCAATCGCTTCCACCATCTAACCAGCCCTCAAGACCAGTTTCAAAATAGTATCCAGCGATAACACCTGCTCCACCACCACCTGTAGTAGTTGCAGTTGCAGTATTACTTAATGCAGAATTATTACCAGCTGCATCAAAAGCTCGAACATTAAATGCATACGTAGTATTTTCTAACAAACCTGTTACTGTTGCAGAAGTGCTTGCTACATTACCGATACTAGAACCATCCAAGTATAATTCATAACCAGTTACTCCAACATTATCACTAGATGAACTCCAAGAAAGATCTACCGTTGTTGTCGTTTCATTAGAAGCGGAAAGGTTTAATGGTGTTGAAGGTGCCTGAGTATCACCCCCTGTTGCAGCTCCAAGATTAACAGAATAATCTTCTACTTCACCATATGTGAATGTTTCACAAGAAGTTGGCACCCCGTTATACTTCATAGCTACACGCAATCTAACAGCATCACCAGAAGTGCCATTAGGCACTGTAAAGTTTCCACTACTAGGAGAGTCTGTAGAAGGTGCTTTAGACCAAACAAGCTCACCAGAATCATCGAAATCTCCATCATTATTATAATCTATCCAAGCTGCATATCCTTCTGAATATACTGTACCTGTCCAAGTTGGAGTCACCGTTAAAGTATACGATTGTCCTTCAGAAAGGTCTGTAGAGATTGCTGTAAAATCTGAATAAAATTGTGCTCCAGATGAATTGTTGATTGTATTTAACGTTACATTACTAATGTATTCATCATTTGTATTTGTACTTGCAGAGTCACAATATGACACAGATGGTCCATCCAAAGTAATAAACGAAGTAGTTGCCTCACCAGAAGAATTACCCGCAGCATCTTGAGCACTTACAGAAGCACTGTATGCGGTTAACGGACTTAATCCTGTAAGATCGAAATTAGTATTTCCAGTTGTTCCCACTACAGTTCCATCTACACTTACCGTATATTGAGCAACACTTACGTTATCTGTAGATGCATTCCAGTTTAAGGTAGCAGCATTAGAAGTAATACTACTCGCAATTAAATTAGTTGGATCTGTTGGAACTTCAGTATCTGGAGGTCCTGCTTGAAGTTTATATGAATACACTCTAGATTTTCTGTTAAAACCAGGATCACCTGAATATTCTGAAGTTACCCAAAAAGTAAGGTCATCTGATGGATCTCTCACTCCTTGACCATAATCTCCATAGCGATCGTTAGATGTTACAGATGTTGTTCCTGCAACAGCTAATTCTTCTGGGACTGTCATCGTTCCTAGAGGGTCACCATTCATTCTTCCTGTATAATAAAGAGAAGGAAAGGTGTTAGTTCCAGATTTTGTATATCCTAACCCTATGTTTCCTAGGCTATCCATAGAAATACATCCCATAAAAACGGATTCTTTTTGCGCAACTGTAGTTGCTGCTGGGTCAGTAAATGTACCTTCTTGATACACACTCCATGTGTTTCCGCCATTAGTACTTCTAAGCTCCACCCATCGTATTCCAGATTTTTGCGTTCCGTCTTGAATTTCTACCACCCAGTTCAATAAAATAGATTCATGAGTAGGAAACTTATACCAATGTGACATATTCATTACCGCTCCTACAATCGCATCAATTCTTTGGTTAGTACCTGGCTGAGCGATATTTGCAAAACCTCCTGCAATGGCGGCATCAAAAGCAGCTGTAGGTATTTCAACTTTATTTGAAATCGTAGAGTTATTAATGGTGGTTGCATTTGTCCAATCCATGTCTATATTCCACAAACCAATATGATCTGAATTTACGCCAGAAAAAGCATCATCTTGATAAAAAACAATTTTAATATCACCTGTTGCAGCCCCAGCCGCTTCTGAATGAACAGGTATAGGCGCCGCAAAACCTCCAGTACTTAGGTTTGCTGGAGAAAATCCTGCAATTTCAGCAGTGGCATCACCTGCTAGCATTTTATTTCTATTAAAGGTGTATACTTTTTGAGCCCCAGTAAAGTTACCTGCAGTTACATAAGTGTCACCCCATATTCCGTAATGTGGATAATCATTTCCTGCACCAAGTTCATATTCATAAACATTATATGCACCTGTAGGATCTGGCGTTGTTGAAATTCCTACTAAAAAAACATTGTCAGATAATGATTGATTACCTGATAATTGGAATTGTGAAATAAACCATCTATCAGCTTCTCTATCATACATTACCACTGGATCACCAGCATTGTCCGAATGGTTAGGCCCAGAAAGTGGATCGTTCAATGTTTTTGGGAATCCTGCAGCTATATTACCGCTTTTGTCATACACAGCCCATACACCATTTTGCATAGTTACTACATGATTAGGGCCTACTGCCATAGAAGGATCTGGTGGAGCAGATTGATTACTTACATCGTCAAAACTAACAATAGGAGCTCTGTTTAAATTCGATTGAGCTGGAGCGATGTCTAGTTGCATCTTTGGATCAATAGAGGAACTACTCGCACCAGCAGCATTTAAAGCCGCTAATTTTCTTTTTCGCTTGTCGCTTAAGTCGTGACTCGTATTAGCACCATCTTTAGGGACAATAAAGCCGTCAAAAGTTGACAAGTCATCACAAACTGGTAAATCTCTCACTGGAGGTGACACAAAAAAGTTAGTGGGTGTTAAAATTAAGGTTGGATTCTCACTTGGAGTGTAGTCTGCTGGAGCAGATGACTCATTAGTGTTTTGTGCTATGGCTAGGGAAGCACAAAGCATAATAGCAATGAATGCTATTTGATTTTTTAATGTAAGTAATGATTTTTTCATAAATCTAATGGCTGTTAGTTAGTGTTACGTAATTCTCAAAAATATTACTATTTCATTGACAAATACCAATAATGTTCATAAGTTATTTATCAAATTATCAATATTTTAATCTAATTAATCTCATTTACACAAAAATAAACATATGTAAAACGTTAGCTTAAAAACTGTTAGGTTCTTTTTTATAAAAATATTGCCTTGTAAGGTTTTTCTTACTTTTAAACAAAAAAGTAAGAAAAACCTCGAAAAGTTAATTCCGAGGTTTTTAAAAAGAACGTTATTTCAAAAATTAGTCATCTAAAAACACGCTGCGCACTAAAGCGGCAAAAAGTCCTCCTGCAATTGGCGCAACAATAAATAACCATAATTGACTTAAGGCAGCGCCTCCTGCAAATAATGCTGGTCCTAAACTACGGGCAGGATTTACAGAAGTTCCAGTAATTGGAATCATCACCAAATGAATTAAAACTAAGGAAACACCAATAGCTAGACCCGCCATCTGTGGAGATGCGCCTTTTGCTGTGGTTCCAAATATGACCATTAAGAATAAAAAGGTAAAGACAAACTCTCCAATAAAAGCAGCTTTCATATCATAGTCTCCTAGATAACCTTCTCCCCAACCATTACTCCCTAATGCCCATTCGCCCATGGCAAATCCAGCACCGCCAGAAGCAATAACATACAAAACACCTGCCGCTGCAATAGCACCTATACATTGTCCAATAACATAGCCAACAGTATCCTTACCTGATAGTTTACCAGCCGCAAGCATTGCAATTGAAATTGCAGGATTGATATGACATCCAGAAATTGGACCTATAGTATAGGCCATTGCTACAACCGCAAGCCCAAATGCCAAAGCAATTCCTAAGAGACCTATTCCTGCAGGTCCTGTTGTAGAAACTCCAGCCAAGGCCGCTGCCCCGCAACCAAATAATACCAAAGCAAATGTTCCTAGTGCTTCAGCTAAATACTTTTTAGTAGAATTCATTATGATGATTTTTTAAAGTTAATATGCTTCAAGTTAAAAAATTACATGGATTCCTTAACAAATTGTTAAAAAATGAAGGGGAATAGTTAATAAGTGAAGTTATTAACTTCTAGGTATTTTAGTAGAATCGATTTGAATACATAAATACATCAGAACACTCACTAAAGCCTCAAACTACCAAACTGTCTTTTCTGGTGCCTCAAAAGCATCCATTTTGGCAAGCAAACCTGTGACTGTAGAATCCACTAACATTAAATCTAGATTGTGTTGTTTCACAAAGCCCAGCGTTACCATTTTTTGTAAAGACGCCAATAACTCATCATAAAAACCATTGATATTTAATAGTCCGATAGGCTTTTTATGTTGCCCTAGCTGAAGTCCTGTAGCAATCTCAAAGAGTTCCTCTAGGGTACCAAATCCACCCGGTAAGGTTATAAAGCCATCACTCAATGCTAACATTTTGAGCTTTCTATCATTCATATTTTTGGTTGTAATTATTTCATACAAATCCGTATTGAGCACTTCTTTCTTTTTAAGAAACTCTGGAATAACACCTATAACATGTCCGCCACCATCCAGCATGGTCTTAGCTATAGTACCCATAATGCCAATTTTAGCACCTCCATAGACCAGATCATTATTTCTTTCTAGCAAGGCAGTACCCAACGCAATTGCAGCTTCTTTTATTTGAGGATCTTTTCCGTCACTACTTCCACAGAACACACAGATACTTTTCATAATTTTTGACATTTTATCATTCGTGGCACTTCCCTAAAATCTTTTTTTAATTCGATGTTTTCAAAGCCCATCTGCTTTAATAAGTCTTGTATTTCCCTTGCTAGGTATTCATTAATTTCAAAGTACAACCACCCATTGGGGCGTAGACTTCGCAATGCCAATTGCGCTATTTTTCTGTAAAAAACCAAGGGGTCTTCATCACTAACAAACAAAGCAGTATCTGGTTCAAAATCTAATACATTAGCGTTCATAGCAGTTTTCTCTAATGCACGTACATAGGGTGGGTTAGAAACAATAACATCATAGGCCTCTAACAAAGTAGTTGTTTGTAATATATCTTCTTTTTGA
>JBNMOX010000012.1:0-11512 GCA_051275835.1 Patiriisocius sp. | reverse complement strand
TAGAGGTTATAAATACTGCGAGAAATTTATCAATAAGCGGGTCATAAAACCCTACGTTGACATTGAAAAACTAGAAGGTAAAGTGATAAGCTACAAAAGCCTTTTTATTGAATGGTGCCAAAAACACAAACACCAATTTAAGTTTGCTGTGTATGAAGATACTGGCAACGATACTCTAAAACATTTTGCTGTAAAGCTAAATTTAGACGGTAAAACGGTAGGAAAAGCGCGCGCTACATCCAAAAAGAAAGCTGAAGAGCAAGCAGCTAAAAGAGCCTATTATAAATTACAAGAAGCCATTGACGATTTTAGTAAAAAAAGCTAGCCTTCTTGTTACTACTTCAGATGCACTCACCTCTACATGACTACAACATATGGGGGTTTAACAGAGAATTCACAATTTCTTTACACATTTCTACTGAAAGTATCCTTATTTTTATCGGTTAGAAGTATACCTATGGGGACTCATAAATTAGTGTTAGATGATGATGTTGCAGAAGATTTCTCACTCATTGCTATTCATTGTAGTGAAGAAGCCTATAAAGTCGCCTATTTACTCAACCAATTTGCAGGTTTAAAACTACAACGCCATATAGTAGATTTAGCCTATTCAAACAAGGGATTAGAAATTACTTTTCCGCTTTTTGATTTTGAAGATCAATCTAAGTATACAGACTATAATTTGGTAGCCAATAAATGTAAATCTGCAACAGCTAAAATTGCTAGCAGCGGAGGGCTCTTTGGAAATACGATAGGAGAGGAAACTGTAATAACATATCTTATTCCTGAATATAAAAAAGTCGACTATTTTTTAAAAATTCAAAGTGATTTTGACAAGGTAGGAACCAAAATGTTAATCACCGATATTAACGACATCAAACAAATCATTTCTGCCTACGAAGTAGATACAGAATCGCTTAAATCAAAGCATAATTTAATATTTGACTAAATGCCAGATCAAAAAAAGACTAAAATTGTAGCGACCCTAGGTCCAGCTACAGCAGACAGAAATATTCTTAAAAAAATGATTCTTGCGGGAGTGAATGTATTTCGTGTTAATTTTTCTCATGCTAATTATGACAATGTTAAAGAGGTCATCGCTATCATTAGAGATTTAGGAACGGAACTCAACACGACAACCGCAATTCTTGCAGATTTACAAGGTCCTAAACTAAGGGTAGGAATGATGAAAGAAGAAGTCATCGTGAATCCAGGGGATAAAATTTCATTTTGTACAGGAGAAGAATTTGAAGGGACATCGAAAAGAGTGTATATGAATTATGGCAATTTTCCGAAAGATGTTAAAAAGGGCGAGCGTGTCCTTCTTGATGATGGAAAATTAATGTTTGAAGTAATCTCTACAGACGGGAAAACCGAAGTAAAAACGAAAGTAATACAAGGAGGGCCATTAAGGTCTCGTAAGGGGGTGAACCTTCCTAATACGAATATTTCATTGCCAGCACTAACAACCAAAGATAAAGAAGACGCTGTTTTTGCCATCTCTCTAGAGGTAGATTGGATTGCGCTTTCCTTTGTGCGTCATGCTGCAGATTTAAAAGAATTACAAGCCTTAATAGAAGCAAATTGCGACCATAAAATTCCCATCATTGCTAAAATAGAAAAGCCAGAAGCCGTAGCCAATATTGATAAAATCGTTGCTTATTGTGATGGTTTAATGGTGGCACGTGGTGATTTAGGGGTAGAGGTACCGGCAGAAGAAGTGCCATTAATTCAAAAAGAATTAGTCCTTACTGCAAAAAGAGCAAGAATTCCTGTAATTATTGCAACCCAAATGATGGAAACCATGATTACATCATTGACACCCACAAGAGCAGAGGTAAACGACGTTGCAAACTCTATAATGGACGGAGCTGATGCCGTGATGCTAAGTGGTGAAACTTCAGTAGGAAAGTATCCTGTGGAGGTGATTCAAAAAATGGCCAATATTTGCAAACAAGTAGAAAACAGTGATTTGATTAATGTTCCACAAGAGCCACCTCATGTGAGAACAAATAGATACATTACAAAGTCTATTTGCTACCATGCAGCCAATATGGCTAATGAAATAGAAGCAAAAGCTATTTGTACCCTAACAAATAGTGGTTATACCGCATTTCAAATTTCTGCATGGCGACCAGATGCACATATTTTAGTATTTACTTCAAATCGTAGGATTTTATCACGCCTCAATCTTTTATGGGGTGTTAAATCATTTTTCTATGATAAATTTGTGAGTACAGATGAGACTGTAGAAGATGTAAATGCTATCGCACACGAGAGAGGCTTTGTAAAAAAAGGAGACTATCTTATTAACCTTGCTGCCATGCCAATTGTAGATAAAGGAATGGTAAATACATTAAGGATTTCACAAATAAACTAGGGTGTAATTTATATTAACACACCTATTTGTAAGTCTTTATACACTATATAGACAGACTGTGTTTAACCTACTTTTTAAGTTTATGAATGTAATTAAACACAGTATATTTAGTGTCTTTTTTTTATCATTATTGTGCCCTTCAACAACAAGCGCACAGTCCAGTAGAGAAATAAAAGAACCTACATTATGGCAAGATTTCACCTATGATATGGGAACTGTTCTTGGAGGAATTGGCTATGCATATACAAGACCTTTACATTGGCAAAAATCAGATTTTATAAACCTAGGAGGTGTTGTCTTAGGAACCTCTTTATTATACACGATCGATGACAATGTGAGAGAAGAATTTAGAGACCATGGAGATGATATACCACAATTTATTCATGACTATGGATGGTATGCAGGAAGTCCTCAAAACAACTATGGGCTGCAAGGTCTTGTTTATGCAACAGGTTTATTTACTAAAAACGAAAAACTAAGAAGAACAGGGGTTTTGCTTATTGCATCAGCAACGGCTACTGGTATTGTACAACAAATAGCAAAGTCGGCTGTAGGGAGAGCAAGACCCGGTGGAGAGTTAGGGAAAAACCACTTTAAACCTTTTGGGGGCACTGCAAGATATAGATCATTCCCCTCTGGCCATGCAGTATTAACGTTTACAAATGCCCATGTAATTGCAAAACAATTTAAAAACAAATGGATAAAAGCAGGTATTTATACCGTGGGATTAGTTCCAGGACTTAGTAGAATATATGCAGATGCACATTGGGCTAGTGATGTTTTTTTAAGTTGGGTCATGAGTTATTTTATGGTGGAAGCTATAGACAGGTATCTCAATAAAAAATATGACAAAAAATATAATGATCAACAAGATGGATCTACATCAATTAATCTAACCTTTACAGGCAATACCGTTGGATTTATGTATCAATTTTAGACCATGCCAAAACAACTCTTCTTATGCTTTTGTATCCTACAAGCTTGTATGGTATTTAGTCAAGATGTAGCATTTAATGGAGGAGTACAACTCAAAGGAACATTGCTTTTGGGAAATCAAAACCAAGCCATCAAACTAAGTGTTTTTGGTTTTGGAACCGCAAACTATAATGATGTTGCTGTAGAAGCAGGCGCTACTATTTTTGTTAACCAACTTTTCAAGAGACATACCGTAAAAAATATTGGAATAGGATATGGCTATGATCTATTTACTATGTTTGGTATTGGCCAAAACAGCAACTTATTAGGGTCTTCTATCTCAAACATAAACAATTCACTGCTCGTTAACCCTTCTGGAAAAGGTGGTTTTAATGGCTTTGGCTTTGGGCTTGAGAAAGAATATTTACCGGCAGCACTACAAGCATTTAGCCCAAGGCGAGGCTCCATCTTAACGCGTTTTAGCAATGCAAACCACACGATTAATATTGCATTTTTAAACGATTTTAGGCTTGGGCAATTAATAAGAGGTGAAGGCACAGATTATGCGGCTACAGGAACATTAAAGGTTAGCTATACAGAAATTGGCACAGATGGACTCGTCTATCAATTGGGAGTAGGCTTAGACTTATTTACGCCAAAAGCAGACTTTTCTAAATCTCCAGACAACCCAGTAAATTCTGATGATGGAAGAAAAAATGTTTGGTTTATGCGCGTTCCATTTGAAGACTTATTTTATGCAAATGCCTACTTCTTTGGCTCCCTCCAAAACAACCATGGTAGTGGTACTTTAAAATTGGGATATAACAGTCAACGACTAGGAGCTTATGTACAAAATACCCTTCATGATGGCCCAGGGCTCAACCCAAGATTTCCTTGGAATGTGAGAGCGCAAGACAAACTATTTATCGAAGTTTCAGGAAGTGCTTTTCAAAATCTAGGCGATGTTGAATAAGACAAAACACATCCTAAGCCTAGTATCATTTTTGCTCCTGCAAGGATGTAATACCTATCAAACATTTTATAGCGAAACCTATACAAGTGTCCAACCTGAACATCCAGAAGAAGTGCTTCGATTAGACTTGAGTGATCAAAACCTTCATGAAGTCCCTGTGAGATTGGAAAAACTTACCGGTTTAAAAATGCTAAATCTCAGTAAAAACCCCGAAATAGATCTAACTTCATTTATAAGTGCAATAGCCTCAAAAGAAACACTAGAGGTCTTAATTCTAGATAATTTAGCGCTTACAACGCTTCCGAAAAACATAGCACAACTCACCAACCTAAAGCACCTCTCTTTAAACGGAAACCCTTCCTTAATGTGGGATGAAACATTCCAGAATATTGCGACACTTCCCATCGAATTTTTAAACCTACAATACAATCAATTAAAAGGTCTCCCCCAAGAAATTTCAGAAATAAAAACCATCAAAGATCTCAATGTAAGTCATAATCAAATTACAGAAGGAACAACGTTTAGGCATTTGTCGAGGCTACCCAAACTCTATTCTTTATGGCTAAGCTATAATTGCTTAAAACAACTACCGCCAGAGATTGGGTTCTTGGCTCAAGTAAAAAACCTATACCTTGGAAATAACCAATTAGAATCATTGCCTAATGAAATGAAAAACATGAAGCAAGTTTGGGTTATTCAGGCAGAAAACAATGCATTTACAAGCCTACCAAAAGTGCTTATAGAAATGCCGAAGCTGTTTTCTGCACACCTAAACAATTGTAAGATCAATACAATTTCAGAAGCATTTGCTACTCAAAAATATAGCATGAAAGGGCTTTTATTGGACAATAATAATTTGAGTGAAGCTCATAAAAAACGTTGGACAAAAGAACTAAACAATTTCTTTTTATTATCTATTGAATAGGAGCTATTCGCCTTATAAATATTCGTTCTTTTTTAATAAACCTTACTGCACCTCACGCACCTCTTCTATCTTCATCATATCACCTTCTTCTGTGATGGTAATAGTTCGTTTAAAGTTATTAGAGGAGTTTGCATATACTATCTTTAACAAGGTGTCCTCTTTACGCTCCACCTGTAACTCACTCACCCATGCCTTTGACGTTTTATTTGGATTATTGATAACAACGTTATCTTTTCCTTTTGGTTTTGGAAGCGTAAAAGATCTTGGGATTTCATATAGTTTTTGAGCAATTAAATATACTTCATGCCATTTTGAAGTTGGAATTAAAAGTGTTTGTGTATTACTAGGCTTGCTCGCTGTGCCACCCGTTACTTCTGTTATAGATGCCCTAGCATGTGTGTTTTGAAGATCTGTAATATACATTTTCGCAGTAGCCCCTCGCTCTGGCGGGAATAACTCAGATAAATACCCATTAAAAGCAAATCCTGTTTTATTGTTGTATTCTACTTGATGCATTCCTCCTTTAATACCCCGTATATTCATGGTATTGTTTTCTTCTACGCTTACAATTTTAACTTTAGTGCCATATGGCATAACCGCTAGTTTTTCACTATTTAAATTGTTGTATGCTCTTAAAGACAAGCCACTAGCAGCAGTGACATACAAATAGTCTATTGTTTTTTCTGGAATAACTTCTGTTATAAATTCTGCAACCGCTAAATTAGTAGTTGTGAGTTCTATTTTCTTTTCACACGATGTAAATAGTGCGATGATGGCAAGTGCCCCGATGTTGAATGCTATTTTTTTCATACGAATTGTGTTTTAAGTTCACTCAAAGATATTGACACCCATCTCTTTTTTTAAGATGTTTCTTTTAAGTGTATAGAACTAATTAGTATGCGTATTTGTTGCACTAGTATGCGTATTTTAAAACTCAAATTTCATTTGTACATCGTATTTTTTTTCTTCTGAAATATTCACTCTCTCCTTTTTCTCGTTATTCAAATTTGACATAGAGATCCCTAACAAACGTACCGAGTTTTTCATTTTTTCTTGGTATAATAATTCTGTAACATGCTCCATTAACAATTCCTTGGATACAATATATAAAGGCAATGTTTTACTGCGTGTTTGTAGAGTGAAATCGCTGTACTTTATCTTTAAGGTAATGGTTTTGCCTGCAACTTTACTCTTTTTGAGGCGGCGTTCTACTTCTTCCGCGATATGCTCTAACCGCTCTAGCATATATAGCTCGCTAGAAATATTTTCACTAAAGGTTCGCTCTGCAGCCAATGATTTTCTGGTACGTTCTGGGCTTACTTTACTGTGGTGTATACCGCGCACAATACGGTAATAATAGGGACCACTTTTCCCGAAATTTTCTTCTAAAAATTCTAGCGACTTAGCCTTTAAATCCTGCCCTGTATAAATGCCAAATCGATACATTTTTTCTTTCATCACCTTGCCTACCCCATAAAACTTTTTAATATCTAGCCTCTCCACAAAATCTAATACTTCCTCTGGTGGCACTGTTTTTTGTCCATTAGGTTTATTATAATCGCTGGCTACTTTGGCTACAAATTTATTGATCGAGATACCTGCACTAGCGTTTAATCCAGTGTGTTCTTTTATCTTGGCGCGGATCTCTTGTGCAATTAATGTAGCGCTAGGATTCCCTTTTTTATTTTGAGTAACATCAAGGTAGGCTTCATCTAGTGATAGTGGCTCTACTAGATCTGTATATTCAAAAAACACCTTGCGAACTTTTTCAGAAATTTCTCGATACCGATCAAAATCTGATGTTACAAAAATAAGATGTGGACACAACTTAATAGCCAAGGCTCCGGCCATAGCAGAACGCACACCAAACTTCCTAGCCTCATAACTTGCGGCACTTATTACACCGCGTCTACCACTACCCCCTACTGCAATAGCTTTGCCTAGCAAAGAAGGATCGTCCAATTGCGCTACACTAGCGTAAAAGGCATCCATATCTACATGAATAATCTTTCTCATAGGAATTGACGTGTCCATAGCGTAAAGTTACTATCTTTAAATCACAATTATTATGAACCTCAACCAAATTACCATACCCTCTCAAAATGTTCCTCGTGCTATCGCTTTTTATGAAAAGCTAGGCGCTAAACTTATTGTACATTCTCATGACCAGTATGCGCGGTTTGAAGCTTCAGAAGGAGATGTCACCTTTAGTATTCATTACAGCGAAAGACTACCCGAAGAAGGCATTTGGCTTTATTTTGAAGTGCCAGACGTCACTCAAAAAGTAAGCGAATTACAGGCCAAAGGCATTTTATTTGAAACAGAAGCTACTCCCCAATCGTGGTTGTGGACAGAAGCCAGACTTAAAGATCCAGATGGCAATGTGATTATTATATATCATGCTGGAGAAAACAGGAAAAACCCACCTTGGAGAATTAATTAAATTTTAATTGTTTACCCTTTTAAGATTGATATTTTGTAAGGGCTATTGAAAATGAAAAAAATATGAGAGCTTTAGTAATTTCAGGTGGGGGTAGTAAAGGTGCTTTTGGTGGTGGGGTTGCACAATATCTCATCGAAGAACTTGGCCATAATTATGATTTATTTATTGGCACATCAACAGGAAGCTTATTAATTTCTCATTTGGCATTAAACAAGATTGAGAAAATCAAAGAAGTATATACCTCCGTTACACAGCAAACTATTTTTAGCATCTGTCCTTTTACTATTAAGAAAGATACCTGGGGCGAGGAACAAATATCCATTAATCATTTAAAAGTATTATTCAACTTTTTAAAAGGCAGGAAAACTTTTGGTGAAAGTAAAAATTTACGAAAACTGATACGAAAAACACTGTCCAAAGAAGAATTTGTTATACTCAAAGAAAGTAATAAAGATGTTGTTGTTACGGTATCTAATCTTTCATTACACCTAGTAGAATACAAATCTATTAAAGATATGACGTATGATGACTTTTGTGATTGGATCTGGATCTCTAGTAACTATGTGCCTTTTATGAGTTTAGTAAAAAAGGATGGCTGCGAATATGCAGATGGTGGCTTTGGGAGTATTGTACCTATTAAAGAAGCTATAGACAGAGGAGCTACAGAAGTGGATGTCATTGTATTAGAGACGGAAGTAACCTATTATAATAGGCTGGCTTCAAAAAATGTATTTGAATTAATCTCAAACCTACACGACTTTATGATTGATCGTGTTGAAAAACAAAATATTATTATTGGCAAATTTGCCGCTGGAAATAAAAATGCAATTATAAATCTATACTACACACCCACAGTTTTGACTACAAATTCGCTTATTTTTAATAAAGAAAAAATGACGCGTTGGTGGAAAATTGGCTTTGAATATGCTGCTAAAAAAAATCAAGAGCTTAATGAAATCAAAGAAGAGAATTAATTGCTTAATTTAACCAAAAGATCTCCATTTAATTGGACATGAAAATGCAAGAAATAGAACGTAAATTCTTAGTTAAAAACAAAGATTATAAAGCACAAGCTAGTAGTCAGAAACGGATTGTACAAGGGTTTTTAAACACCCATCCAGAACGCACGGTTCGTGTTCGTATTAAGGAAACACAGGGATTTTTGACCATTAAAGGAAAATCTAATGAAGCAGGTACTACCCGCTTTGAATGGGAAAAAGAAATCCCCCTTACAGAGGCAGAAGCATTACTGGCCTTATGTGAGCCATCCATCATTGATAAAATACGCTATGACATTCCAATAGGAAAGCATGTTTTTGAAGTAGATGAATTTGCTGGAAACAATACAGGCCTGGTCATTGCTGAAGTTGAATTGACTTCAGAACAAGAATCCTATCCAAGCCCCGATTGGTTAGGAGAAGAAGTAACTGGAACTATTAAATATTATAATTCACAATTGAGCAAACATCCCTATACAAATTGGTAAACAAATTAAAAAATAAGCCCATGAAAAAAGGTATACTACTACTGGTCCTTTCCCTTTTAGTAATCTCATGTAACGATACTAAACAAAAAAGCTTAACCGCAAGCACTAACTTTACGGTAGCTCAACAAATTGAAAAACTAAAAGCAGACGGTTTTGAAATTTTTGATTATGTAGACGAAGAAACAGGAGACACCGTTATCATGCAGCAATATTATATGGCGTTCTTATCTCGTGGAGAAAACCAAGACCAAAGCAAAGAAGCGCTAGATTCACTTCAAAAGGCTCGTATGGCACATCTATCTCACATGTATGAAGCAGGCTTTGCAGATATTTCTGGACCCTTCGGTGATGATGACGAATTACGAGGCATTACAATATATAACGTAGCGACCCTCAAAACAGCTGATAGTTTGGCAAAATTAGACCCTATGGTAAAAGCGGGTAGACTACAAGTAGAAATAAAACCTTGGTGGGCTAGCAAAGGATACCTATTGCGATAAGGTCCCTACCCTAACATTGCTATCATTTTTCTTATTTCAGCTTCATCACTAGTTCCTTCGATACCTGCTAGAAAAGAAACCGCTTTCGTGCTTTCTGGAACGATTTCTTTAGAAATAGCCGAAAAATGAATCATCTTAAATCCAGCTTCTTGAAACGCCAGTACATTGTTTCTATTAATCCCACTGCCTGGCATAATTTGTATTGCTTCGGAAATATTTCTTATTTTTTTTAATAGAACAATACCATCTATCGCTTTGGATTGCTGCCCCGAAGACAAAACCCTTGTGACTCCTACTGCTTGTAATTCCTTTAAAGTTTCCGAAGGATTGACAACCACATCAAAGGCTCTATGAAAGGTAAATTCTAAACCACCAGAAGCCTCTATGAGTTCTTGAGTAGCGGGCACGTTTAATTCGCTTGTTGACGTGAGTACACCACTCACCACTCCAGCACAACCCTTTTTAGCGCAAAAAGCAATATCTCTTTTCATAATATCAAGCTCCTCGATTGTGTACACAAAATCACCAGCTCGAGGGCGAATAAGCACATGTACTGCAATATCAAGTTCTTGCACTACCTTCTCAATCAAACCATAAGAAGGTGTCAATCCGCCCACGCTTAATTGCGTACACAGTTCTATTCTATGAGCCCCTGCGTTTTGTGCCGCTTGTGCAGAAGCAAAGGAATTAGCACAGATTTCTATGATCATGGTTGCTTATTTATTAATTATACACTAACAAAACTAATACATTTTTAGTAAGGTGATTTTGATTTCTTTTGGTTCATTGTTTTAAATACATCTAACTCAAATTATTCTAGTTATACCCATTGAAACAACTTTCCTGGCAATGGTCTCACGAGCCCTTTCATTTCTAATTGCAAGAGTAATTGTGCAACTTTATAAGTGGGTAAAGAACAGCCAATAGCAATTGCATCTAGCAGCTCTTTGTCTTTATCTTTTAGGTACTTGTGAATGACTTTTTCTTCGGGAAGAAGCTCCACGAACAATTGGGTTTGCTGCGCTGGTTTTTGATATGCTTCTAGCTCCCAACCCAAATTATAGATAATATCTGCCGCAGAGGTCACAATCCTTGCTTGATGTGTTTTGAGCAGCATATTACAGCCTGCACTTTGAGAGTCTGTGGCTCTTCCTGGCACGGCAAAGACTTCTCTTCCATAGCTATTGGCTATATCTGCGGTGACCAAACTTCCTCCTTTTTCGGCAGATTCAATAACAATAGTAGCTTCACTCATACCGGCAATTATACGATTTCGCTTTAAGAAATTGTTGCGCTCAAACCTGTCGCTACTCCAAAATTCACTGATAAAACCACCGTTTTCTAAAACCCGTGTCATATATTTTTTATGAGCTTTAGGATAGATTTGGTTCATCCCATGGGCTAGACAGGCAATATTTTGCAGGCCATTTGCCAAAGCTGCTTTATGGGCACAAATATCAATACCATAAGCAAATCCTGAGACAATTACAGGGTTTAAAGGTGCTAACTCTGCTATTAATTTTTCACAAAAAGAGGTTCCATAGCTGGTGATTTTTCTGGTTCCTACAATGCTGAGTATTTTTTTATTTCCTAAATCAATATTTCCATCTTGAAAAAATAAGATAGGCCCATCCAAACAATGCTTTAATTGTTCTGGGTAATGATTGTCTTTAAAATAGCTGTGCGAAATATTATTTGCTTCTATATATTTTAATTCAGCTTCTGCCAGATCTAGTAAAATAGCTTCTTGTAGTTCTTTAATTTTAAAAGCCCCTATCCCATCTATTTTAAGCAAATTAGAGCGTTTTTCTTTAAAGATTCCCTCGGCAGAACCTATATGGCGTAATAGTTTTTTGGCAGAAGTATCCCCTAAGTTTGGGGTGCGCTGTA
>JBNMOX010000011.1:0-11575 GCA_051275835.1 Patiriisocius sp. | reverse complement strand
AATCAAGAAATTCCATTTAAAGTCATTACTGAAGATGGTACTGATGTAACAGCAGATGCTACATTTTTTGTAGACGAAGTGGCCATTGAAGGAAATATATTTACCTCTAGTGAAGTTGGTGACTTTGAGGCCTATGCTACTTATGAATTAAATGGCACTCCTATTGCAACAACGCCAGAGCCCTTCAAAGTAATTATTCCTAAGAGAAAAGTTGTTTTAGAAGACTACACAGGAACTTGGTGTGGATTTTGTCCTAGTGTAGCTGGTGCTATTGAAGAAGCATCTGCGCTAAGTGATGATTTGGCCATTGTTGCCATACACATAACAGCAAATTCTAACCCAGACCCTATGCATTTTGATGATGTAGAAATTTTACGTGATGCTTTTGAAATTGATGGCTTACCGCAAGCGCGTATCGATAGATCTGAATTTTGGTTTTCTCCTTATTTTGTTGAAGATGCCCTAGAATCTGCTGGTGTCAATACAAATTCATCAATATCTATGACTTCAAAATTAGATGGTGACCAATTGGTTACTCAGGTAAATATTATTTCAGAAATAGGAATTAATAGTGGAGATAAACTAGTAGTTTACTTACTTGAAGATGGTATTTTGTATGATCAAGAAAATTATTATGATTCAGATCCAACCAGTCCGTTTTTTGGATTAGGAAACCCTATTCCAGATTTTGAACACAATCATACATTACGAATGTCATTCTCTCAGGTTCTTGGAGATGATATTCCTGGTGCTGGAGCACTTGAAGAATATACGGTAACATATAATAACACCATCCCAGCAGATTATGTAAAAGATAATTTAACCTTAATTGTCATGTATGTATCTGAAGATAACCTTGCTTATAATGCACAGGTTGGACCAATTAACGTAATAGTCCCTTACGAGTAAAACGTATTAAATGATGCACACTATACAAAAAACCGAAAATACTATTTTCGGTTTTTTTATGCGATATACTAGTATCTTTGTTGTGTGAAAAACGTAGATTATATAGTAGTAGGCTTGGGAATAGGCGGTTTAACTTTCTCCAAAACATTATTGGAACAAGATAAATCTTTTGTTGTTATAGATAGTGGTATTCAAGGTGCTACAAAAGCTTCGGGAGGGGTTTTGAATCCAACGGTTCTAAAACGTTTTACGGCTGCCTGGAATAGTGCAGAATTCATCTCCAAAGCTTTTCCTTTTTATAAGTCTTTAGCAAAAGAGGTCTCCCATGATGTACTATACCCCACTGGAATACATAGAATTCTTGCCAGTGTTGAGGAGCAAAATAACTGGATGGTCGCCAGTGATAAAGAAGCCTTATCTGGGTTTCTTTCTTCCGAAATTTTAAAAAATAACAATAGCGCTATTGTTGCTCCTTTTGGTCTTGGAGCGGTTCAACAGGCACAAACCATTAAGCCACTTAGCTTATTGAAATTATATCAAGCGTTTTTAAAAAAGAAGGGTCTATATATTGAAGAACATTTTAAGCATGATTTATTATTAGTGACCCAGGAAGGAGTAAAATATAAAGATATATTGGCAAGAAAAATTGTTTTTGCGGAAGGCGCTGGTGTAGTTTATAATCCTTATTTCACAGTGCCTATTTCTCCAGAAGGAAAGAAGGTGTTTGTTGGGAACAAAGGGGAGTATATTATCATCAAAGCCCCAACATTAAAAAGCGAGGCTATTCTTAAAGGGCCTGTTATGATTATTCCTTTAGGTGACGATTTATACAAAGTAGGGGCTAGTTATGGTCGGGATGATTTTTCTATGCATACAACGGCTATTGCATGTGAGGAAATTTCAGAAAAATTAAGAAAAATGATTTCTTGTGATTTTGTTGTAGTAGATCAAGTTACAGGAATACGTCCAACGGTAAAAGACAGAAAACCCCTTGTTGGTTCATTGCAAGAAGATAAAATAATTTCTTTTTTAAATGGTTTGGGTGCTCGAGGGTTAACAATGGCGCCACTGCTTGCAGAGCATCTCTTTAATTATTTAGAACATGATAGGCCACTTCCAAAAATAATTGATATTAAAAGATTTATTACGTAGCGTGATGGTATGCTTGAATATTTAAGAAGCTATACTTTGTTTTTGTCAAAAGAAAAGAAGAAATTAATCCAAATATTTCTTGAAAACCTAGCAATCACTGGAAGCAAAACAACAAGTGAAATTACAATAGCTATAAAAGAAGCTACTAGACCCAAGCCAATCATGCCAAAAGCAATCGTAAACGCTGCTACAGCAACGGCAATTCCTACACCATAACTAACATACATAGCACCATAAAAAAAGGAGGGTTCAATCTTGAACTTGATGTCACAGTTTGGACAACGTTCATTCATATCTAGGGTTTGAGATAGGATATATGCATTTTTATTTTTGTACATATTTCCGCTTTGGCAAACGGGACAGGTTCCTGTGAAAATACTGTAGATTTTTTTCCCTTTCATAGATCTGTTTTTTGGTTTTTTTACCACTACAAAAATAAGCATCTTTGCAAACTCAACTAGACGATTTCTAGGAAGATGTTATCAAAATAAACTATGCTTAATATACACAATCTATCTGTTTCATTTCAGGGAACTTATTTGTTTGAAAAAATAACCTTTCAACTCGCAGGAGGAACCCGTGTGGGATTGGTGGGAAAAAATGGTGCTGGAAAATCTACCTTACTTAAAATAATCTCTGGAGAGCAAGAGTATGATGAGGGTGCCATTGCAATGGATAAAGATGTCTCTATTGGGTTTTTGAAACAGGATATTGACTTTACCAAAGGACGAACCGTATTAGAAGAGTCTTACGAAGCTTTTATTGAAATTAAAAAGCTGGAAAAAGCATTAGAAGAAATCAATACCCAGTTAGCTACGCGTACAGATTATGAAAGTGCTAGCTATAATCAACTCATGATTGATCTAAATGATATTCAGCATCAATATGAAATCTTAGGAGGTTATAATTATCAAGGAGAAACAGAACGCATCTTACAAGGATTAGGTTTTCAGCGACAAGACTTTAATAAAGTTACCGAGACGTTCTCTGGAGGATGGCGTATGCGTATTGAGCTTGCGAAATTACTACTCCAAAATAATGATATATTATTACTGGATGAGCCTACCAACCACTTGGATATTGAGTCTATTTTATGGTTGGAAGAGTTTTTGAAAAATTACCCAGGTGCCGTTGTTGTTGTAAGTCATGATAAAATGTTCTTGGATAACGTAACCAATAGAACCATTGAAATATCGTTAGGTAAAATTTACGATTATAATAAGCCCTATACTCAGTATTTGGTGCAACGTCAAGAGTTAAGAGAACAACAATTAGCCTCTCAAAAGAATCAGCAAAAGCAAATTGAGCAAACCGAGAAGTTGATTGAAAAATTCAGAGCCAAAGCGAGCAAGGCAACCATGGCGCAATCACTTATCAAAAAATTAGATAAGATTGATAGGATAGAAGTCGATGAAGATGATAACAGTGTGATGTCTTTAACATTTCCGGTAAGTGTTGTGCCTGGAAAAGTAGTTATTGAAGCAGAAAAAATATCCAAAAGCTATGGTGATACAGAAGTATTACGCGGTGTAGATTTGCATGTAGAGAGAGATACAAAAATAGCCTTTGTGGGCCAGAATGGGCAAGGTAAATCTACCTTGGCTAAAATTATTGTAGATGAAATCGAGCATGGAGGCGCGATGACTTTGGGACATAATGTACAAATTGGATATTTTGCTCAAAACCAAGCAGATTATTTGGATGGCACCAAAACGGTAGAAGATACCATGTTGGATGCTGCAGATGAACGCACAAGACCATTGGTGCGTAATATTCTAGGTTCTTTCTTGTTTAGAGGTGATGAGGCAGATAAATATGTGCGTGTGTTAAGTGGAGGAGAACGTAACCGTTTGGCATTAGCTAAATTATTATTGCAACCTTTTAATGTCTTGGTGATGGATGAACCTACAAATCACTTAGATATTAAATCTAAAAATGTTTTAAAAGATGCCTTGATGAAATTTGAAGGCACCTTACTTTTGGTAAGTCACGATAGAGACTTCTTACAAGGACTAACAGATAAAGTATATGAGTTTAAAGATCATAAAGTTAAAGAATATCTAGGCGATATTGAGTATTTCTTGGAACAACGAAATCTTCAAAATTTGCGAGAAGCAGAAAAACGCACGGTCATTGCAAATACCGATGCCAAAAAAGCTACCTCTGGAAAGCAATCTTATGTAGACCAGAAAAAGCAAAAGTCATTGACGAATAGACTTAGTAAAATTGAAGCAAATATTAATAAGTTAGAGCGAGAAGTCAAAGAAATAGATGTTGAGCTGGCTATTAATTATGATGCAACTATTGCAAAACCAAATTTCTTTGAAACCTATGAAGGAAAGAAAAAGAAGCTCGAGGAATTCATGGAACAATGGGAGGTCGTTTCAGAAGGTCTAGACGCATTTAGTTAACTGTTTCTTACTTTTTGCAAAAACAATAATCGTTTTTTTAAAGTTTCCGGCTAAGCCACTAGAAGAAAAATATGATTTTTCTCATGTTATAGCACTTTGTTTTTTTGTATAAAATGTTATTTTTAAGAAGTCCTTAACAAGCTAGTATTCTAATCTAAGTACATTTGTCGCAGATTTTTTAGTATAATCATCAAACATCTTACAGCTATAATTTTATTGTATTTGTTGTGAGAAAAAAGAAACGACATGCGTAAACTACTATTTTCTCTTTTGGGGCTCCTTTTAATTGGGGGTTCTTTCTTCGCTTCTAAAGCTATCATAGCTGGAAATCAGAGAAGTCGGCCAATACCTAAAAAGGTGATTAAAACAGTATTTGTAGATACTGTTCAGAATACCACCGTGCCAATACAACTTTCTGCGAATGGAAATCTTGTGTCTCAAAGAAGGTTAGAGTTGTATTCTGAAGTCCAGGGGGTGCTTCAAAAAGGGAATACCTTGTTTAAGCCCGGGCAAACGTATCGTAAAGGCGAAACATTATTGCGTTTAAATAGTGCAGAATATTATGCTACTGTGAAATCTCAAAAGAGTGCCTTGTATGATCAAATTACCGCGATTCTTCCAGATTTAAGACTTGATTACCCAGATGCCTTTCCAAAATGGCAAGCCTATATACATAGTTTTGATGTAGATAAAACAACCCCCGAACTTCCTGAAATAACGTCTGAAAAGGAACGGTATTTCATCTCCGGGCGAAATATTTTGACGTCCTTTTTTAATGTAAAAAATTTAGAACAACGATTGGGGAAGTATAGAATCACAGCTCCATTTACTGGGATTCTTACCGAAGCACTAGTGACCGAAGGGACCCTTGTGCGTCAGGGTCAGAAATTGGGAGAGTTTATTGATATAAGTGCCTATGAACTTGAAGTAGCCATAAGTAAAACATATGCAGATTTACTCAAAGTAGGAAATGAAGTAACCCTAACAACCATTGATAAAGATAAAAATTATATAGGTAAAGTGGTTCGAGTCAATGGAAATATAGACCAAGCATCACAAACTATTAATGCCTATGTTGAGGTAAAAGGAGATGATTTAAGAGAGGGAGTTTATCTTGAAGCTATATTAGAGGTAAAACAAGAAATAGACGCTATCTCGATACCTAGAGGATTGCTACAGACCAATAATCAATTATTTGTAGTGAACGATACATTGCTGGATCTTATTGATGTGAGGCCCGTTTATTTTTCTGAAAAAGAAGTGGTGGTAAAAGGGGTTCCAGATGGGACTATTATTATAAGTAAATCCGTTCCAGGAGCCTATGCTGGAATGTTGGTGAAAGTATATCAAGTAACAAACGCCGCAGAGGCTCAAAAAGAGTAGGATGCGAAAAATTATAGAATATTTTATTAAGTACCATGTTGCAGTCAATGTCGTGGTGCTCATGTTTGCCGTTTTTGGAATATATGGCGCGATATCTTTAAAGTCCTCTTTCTTTCCACTTACAGACTCTAAAATCATCAATATTACCATTGCGTATCCTGGTGCTTCACCTCAAGAAGTAGAAGAAGGAATTGTTTTAAAAATAGAAGATAACCTTAAAGGATTAGATGGTGTAGATCGGGTAACCTCGACTTCAAGAGAAAATAGTGGTACTATTAATGTAGAAATCGAGAAAGGAAAGGATATTGATTTCATGTTGTTGGAAGTTAAAAATGCGGTAGATCGAGTTCCTTCATTTCCTAGCGGAATGGAACCTCTTGTGGTAGGAAAACGAGAGTCTATTCGTCAAACAATTTCTTTTGCTATAAGCGGTTCTGAAATATCCTTGGCTACTTTGAAGCAAATTGGAAGACAAGTTGAGAATGATTTGAGAGCCATTGATGGTATTTCACAAATCAACATCTCGGGGTATCCAAGTGAAGAAATAGAGATTGCAGTAAACGAAAACAGTCTTTTGGCCTATAATATTTCGTTTCAAGAAATTTCTCAAGCGGTACGTAGATCAAATATTTTGACTACTGGAGGAACCATTAAAACCGATGCAGAAGAGTATCTCATTCGAGCCAATAATCGATCCTACTATGGAGATGAACTTTCAAATATTATTGTTCGGTCTAACGTAAATGGAAGAACCATACGGCTTAAAGATGTGGCTATTGTGCGTGACCGATTTTCTGAAACCCCAAACGCCAATTATTACAACGGAAATTTGGCAGTGAATGTAACGATTACCTCTACCAATACAGAAGATTTAATTGGAGCTGCCGATAAAACAAAAGAATATATTGAAGATTTTAATGAAAAGTATAACAATGTTCAACTAGCTATTGTTAGTGATTTATCTAAAACACTAGTACAACGCACCGCCTTGCTTACTGAAAATGCAATAATAGGAATGATTCTGGTATTAATCTTCCTGTCCTTGTTTTTGAATACAAGACTTGCCTTTTGGGTTGCCTTTGGCTTACCAATCGCTTTTTTAGGGATGTTTATGTTGGCAGGTTATTTTAACGTAACGATTAATGTCTTGTCCTTGTTTGGGATGATTATTGTTATTGGTATTTTGGTAGATGATGGTATTGTGATAGCAGAAAATATATACCAGCATTACGAACTTGGAAAATCACCTGTTCAAGCGGCAGTAGATGGTACTATGGAAGTGCTTCCTGCTATTATTTCTGCGATATTGACAACAATATTAGCCTTTGGTATTTTCTTATTTCTAGATGGTCGTATTGGAGATTTCTTTGGAGAAGTTTCTGTTATTGTGATATTAACATTAGGGATTTCTTTGATAGAAGCCTTGATTATTCTTCCAGCTCACCTTGCACACTCTAAAGCACTAAAGCCTCAAACAAAGACTCCCAAAACAGGAGTAGCTCGCCTTTTTTATAAGCTGCGTTACATCAATAAGTTTGGAGATAAAATCATGGTGTGGTTACGAGATAAAATGTACAGTCCAACCTTGCGATTTGCACTCAAGTACAAGTTTTTAATGTTTTCCTTTTTCATTGTATTTATTATTTTAACATCAGGAAGTTTTCAGGCTGGGATTATTCGAGGTGCTTTTTTCCCCCAAATTGCAAGTGATCGCGTAGCAATAACTTTAACGATGCCTAATGGTACCAATGAAAAAGTGACCGATAGTATTATCTCTTTCATTGAAGAAAAAGCAGTTGAGGTTAACAAAGAACTTACAGAAGAATATCTTTCAGGAACGGGAACGGTGCTTTATGAGAATCTTATCAAAACAATTGGCCCTGGAGCTTCTCAAGCTACACTTGTACTCAATTTATTGCCTGGAGAAGAACGGCCTAATGAAATTACAAGTGCGATGGTGACCAATAGACTTCGAGATAAAGTGGGGCCAATTATTGGCGCAGAGAGTCTCGTGTATGGTACTGGTGGTAATTTTGGAGGTCGGCCTGTCTCAATTTCATTATTAGGTAATAATATTAGAGAATTAAAAGCAGTGAAAGCCGAGTTGAAGCAGTCTCTTGTTTCTAATCCAGTTTTAAAAGATGTCACAGATAATGACCCAGCCGGTATTAAAGAAATTAAGCTGACATTAAATGAGACCGCTTATGCACTTGGTTTAGATTTACAAAGTGTTATGGCGCAGGTTCGGGCAGGTTTCTTTGGTTCTCAAGCACAGCGTTTTCAAAGAGGACAGGATGAAATTCGAGTATGGGTTCGTTATGATCGAGAGAATAGATCTTCCATAACAGATCTTGATGACATGAGAATTCAAACTCCCTCTGGAGAAAAAGTTCCTCTAAATGAAATTGCAAATTATATCATTGAACGAGGGGATGTGGCAGTAAATCATCTAGATAGTCAAAGAGAGATCCAGATATCTGCCGACTTAAAAAACCCAAAAGAGGTAAGTGCAACCGATGTGATGACAGATTTGAGGGAAAATGTGATGCCAGATATTTTATCAAAGTATCCAACAGTTACACCTTCTTATGAGGGGCAAAATAGAGAAGCTAATAAACTTACAGATTCACTTCTTCCGGTAGGGCTTACAGTGCTCTTGCTTATCTATATTGTAATTGCCTTTACCTTTAGAAGCTATAGTCAGCCATTGATGTTGCTCTTGCTTATTCCTCTTAGTTTACCAGCGGTTGCATGGGGGCATTGGGTTCATGATTTTGCATTAAATATATTATCCATGCTTGGTATTATTGCTTTAATTGGTATCATGGTCAATGATGGCTTGGTGCTCATAGGGAAGTTTAATAGTAATTTACGACAAGGGATGACCTTTGATAACGCTATTTATGATGCGGGTCGCTCTCGTTTTAGAGCTATATTTTTAACATCTATAACGACCATTGCAGGTCTTACGCCGCTTATTTTTGAAGAAAGCAGGCAGGCTCAATTTTTAATACCGATGGCTATATCTATTGCCTATGGAATTGGATTTGCTACTATTTTAACGCTAGTAATGCTGCCTATTTTTCTTTCGTTTAGTAACTGGATGAAAACCACAACAGACCTGCTTATTAAGGGGCGTAAAACACCTAAAGAGATTCAGGAACGCGCGGTTAAAGAATTGGAGGAGGAAGCTCAAAATGATGCACATGAGCAACAGACTGCATATGTGCCAACTCCTGAAAATCAATAATATGAATTTCTACAAAAATCATAATCATAGAGAATTGATTGCAGTCATTGAGAAGCGTGATATGCTTACCCATGAGGCACTCTTAAAGCTGCGAGTAGCATTAAAAAAGGCAGGGCTAGAAGAAAGTCTTGTTGTTTTAAATAAAACGATTGAAGAAAAAGAGCTTCAAATTTTCAACCTAGAGTCCCTTAGGGACTTAGGTTTTACAGCCGTCCATGATATTGACAACCGTACGTTGGAAATTAAAAGAGTATTTCTTGCAAAAGTATTTGATATAGTTTCGTTTGTACTGGGCCTTGTTTTGTCTTTCTTGGGCTTAGTATTTATGTGGCTGTTGTTAGCTATGTTTGCAGGATATAATGAATTTTCTTTAGGGTCATTATTTATCTATATCTTAATGATAAGTCTTGGCTTGATTGGTTTTAAAATGCTTTCAAGTATTTCACGTTTTTTAGCCTATCATAATTTTAATTTTCTGCAAGAGGGAGACCGTATTACACTTCGTAAAGATGGAATTTCAGGCAGCCGTACTTTTAGTTCAAATCAAGTTCATATTTCCGAAGAGGAAGATGACATCATTCTTAGTATTGATGCAATTGAATTAATAAGAGCAGGTAAAGGTAATGTTGTGCATACGCTCACCATTCAAGAATTAATTCATAAAATTGAAGCGAACTCATGATCCATTTTAGTAAATGTTTAATTGTAATAATCTTATTTCTTTGTAATTTTGTAGCTATATATGCACAGGAGCCACTAGAAGAGCTGCTTACTAAGGAAGATGCGTTTAACCAAATGCTTCAGAATAACTTCGGAATTCAAATTGCAGACAATAACATAGTCATAGCAAAAAACAGTAAAAGTATACTTAATACAGGGTTTTTACCTTCTTTAAGTGGAAATGCAGGGGGGAGTTTTGACCAAACAGATACAAACACAAATTTTAATGGGGCGGTAGATCAAGAAGGAAATCCAAGACCAGATATTGCCCTAGACGATGCTGAAACAAGGCGTTATAATGCTTCCTTAAATCTAGATTATATCTTGTTTGATGGTTTAGGGCGTACTTATATTTACAAACAGTTAAAAGAAGAGTATAACCTTTCTACATTACGAGCAAGAGAAACTATTGAGCTTACCGCTGTTCAATTATTGAGTGTGTATTATGAAATTGCTAGGCTTACGGAGAACGAAAATGTTTTGAAAAGCGTTTTAAAAGCGTCTAAAGATCGTGAAGAAAGGGCTTCTTATCGTTTTGAATATGGGCAAACAAGTAAACTTGAGGTGCTCAATGCGCAAGTAAATATCACCACAGATAGTATTAATTTGCTAAATACAAAACAACAACTTAAAAATACAAAAAGAGATCTTAACGTACTTCTAAATACAGATTTGGAAAAATCCTTTGCAGTAGATACCACACTTGTTTTTTTAGATACGTTTACATTGAAAGAATTTGCAGGAACTGTTCTTGAAAATAATGTAACATTGCTTCAATCTGAAAAAGATATCTTAATTAGTGATTACCAAATTAAAAGGAATAGAGCGCTTATGCTTCCCAGCATTGGACTTACTGGAAGTTATGGTTGGAATCGAAATTACAGTCCAGCATCTGCCTTTTTTCCAGGGACTACTTCTAATGCTAATTCATTAAATGCGGGAATTAATCTTCGATGGAATTTGTTTGATGGAGGTCAAAGTATTACAGCGGTTAAGAATGCTAAAATAGTATATCAAAATAGGGTATTAGAAAAATCACAAGTTGAGCAAGAAGTATATCGAGATCTTGCAAATGCTCGTGGAAATTACGAAAATGCCTTGCTTATCTTTGATTTACAAACTCAAAACGTACGTACTAATGAAGATAATTTTGAGCGTTCTCAAGAACAATTTAAGATGGGTCAAATTACTAGTATAGAGTTTAGACAAGCACAATTAAACCTATTAAATGCCCAAACAACCAAAAATGGCGCAAAGTATACCGCAAAGGTTGCCGAAATACAGTGGTTGCAATTAGTAGGGCAGTTGTTAAATGTTTCCTTTTAAGCTGAAATGCAACCATGAATGAACACTATTTTCAATGTCCGTATTGCTGGGAAGAGGTTTCTATGTTATTAGATCCCTCTATTAGTAGTAGCTATGTGGAGGATTGTGAGGTGTGTTGTAACCCGATTCAAGTTACTACTCATTTTGAAGTGATGGAATTAACTGGATTTTCAGCAGCGCCTATAGAACAGTGATTAAACAGTGTTTTTTTTATTTTCTTTCTCTAATTAAAAATTTTATTTTTTATAATATATGTGCTTGCTAGAATTAAAAAGCATTGTATATTTGCAGTCCAAAATAAATCTGTCGGTATTATGAGCCGAAAGTTAAAAGCTAAGTAGATTGTTTTGATTTATATCGCGGGCCAAGCCCAGACAGGTAGCTAATCGGATTCAAAACCCGAGACCTTGAAGATATTACATAT